>CAZMEF010000072.1:7872-8217 GCA_964565305.1 uncultured Eubacteriales bacterium
GAAGGCAGGCAGGCCTCTTTGGATAGGTTGGCCGCGGAGAAGATAGTCATACCGGTGGATTTGGAAGGGGCGCCCGATGGGGTGTCGCAGGTGCCCATCGCGTTCGATCCGCCTTTTTCGGGGATCCGGGTGATCGACCTTAACCCGAGGGTCGTCACAGTGGATATGGACACAGTCGGCACGAGGGAACTGCCCATTGCCGTTGTTACAAGCGGCTCACCGAACGAGGAGTTCGAGGCGGGGAAGCCACAGGTTGTCGAAAGCGCCGTTACCGTCACCGGGGCCAGGCGGCTTTTGGACCGCACGCAGTATGTCGCGGGGGAAATAGATATAAGCGGGGCGGTC
>CAZMEF010000073.1:0-1084 GCA_964565305.1 uncultured Eubacteriales bacterium
ACCGGCTTGGCGGGCTCTTTGGAGTAGCCGCGTTGCCCCCGGAAAAGCAGCCTCTAGCCCGGTTGATCAGATGGCAGACTGACCAGGTGGCCAAAGCGGGCGTCACCGTCAAGCTCGGAGAAGAGGTCACGGGCCAATCCCTGCTTGAAACGCGGCCGGACGTCGTCGTAGTGGCTACGGGCGCCTTGGCATCGGCGCTCGGCATACCGGGGGCGGAACTGTCTTTGGACCCCATTTCCGTCCTTTCAGGAAAACGCGCCGTGGGTTCGCGAGTTCTGGTGCTGGGCGGAGGGTCTGTAGGGTGCGAAGTGGCCGACCATCTGCTGACGCTGGGCAAAGAGGTGACCATCTTGGAGGCCACCGGCGGGTTGGCCCAGAGCATCGAGTCTTCACAACGGTTCTTCCTGCTGAAGCGCATTAGGGAGCAGGGCGCGACGATACATCTGGACACAAAAGTGGTCGAAGTGCTGTCTGATGGGGCGATCTGCCGGATGGCGGCAGCAAAGGAATCCCAGAGAGACCAGGCCGGCGAAGGCTCACCAAGAGAATCGGTCGCAAACGTCGCCGACGAAACGGCGTCTGAAGTGGCCTCGGGCCGGGGCGGGCGATTCCATCTGCGCGGATTTGATACCGTGGTCTGCGCGTTGGGGTTTGCCCCGGACGACCGGCTTCTGAGGATGATCCCGGATGGAGTGACCGAAGTCTACGTTATCGGCGACGCAAAATCGCCTCGGGACGCTTTGGAAGCTGTCCGCGAGGCGAACGAACTTGCCGTGGGGGTGTAGGCGTCTACCAGCCCTTTGCCGCGATCTCCGCCACGAGGACGCCGGACAGCGACTTCATAGGGACCTTGAACTCAGGTACGCCCGCGGAATAGGGCATCCTCTTTAACCCGGTCGTTGAGAAGAGCCACGTAGTCCGCGCCCGAGGCAAACAAGTCTTTCAGGGAGTAGGTTCGCCCTGTATCGAGATCCACCGTGTAGCTGCTCCTGACGGTTCCGCCGTGGGCGCCGCCCGTATACATGTAGTCGTCAAAAGTAATGCTTAAGATCCCGCGTTGGTTGAAATTCACAATGTAGTTGCA
>CAZMEF010000073.1:1094-8137 GCA_964565305.1 uncultured Eubacteriales bacterium
GTTCGGTCGGCCGGCCGGACTGCCCGTTCGCGACGTTTTCCTTTTCGAGTTCAAAAGCTTGGGCCCTTGGGCCCTCGACGCGCGCGGCAAAGTAGGTGTTCATCGTCTCTTGCACTTCCGACGACGCGAGCCCCAGAATCTTAGGATACTGGATATCGATTGAGAGCGTCGCTGTTTCCAGGCGCTCTCGAACGGTTGATATGATCAGATCGTTTTCAAGAAGCGGACGGAACTCTACGGTGTTAGTCGGGTCACAAAGCCAACAAACCTGGTAACCCATGTTCTCCAGCAAAAACCTCAGCGGGACCATCATCTGGCCGTCGTCGCCGCGATAGGCGGTTGGCCAGATCGGAATTTCATGCCCGTTCACGAGGGCCGAAGATGACTTGTGTCTGAGTTCTATCTTCTTGGAGCCCTTGGTCACAATCGCGCGTAAGTCGGGATCGGCGTCTGGGATGGTGATTGTGAAATTTAGTTCATCCGCTAACGATCTCAGAGGGACCATAGTGGCACTGTCCTCCAGCAGCCCTTTGGTGGTCAGGGGCCGATCGTTCAGCTTGAGGCTTACCAGTTTGGCGGCCGGGGCAGCGGCACCGCCCGAAGCCATCGTGACGAGAAAGATCCCTAGCAAAAGCGTCACAAGCGCGCGAAGCAGTTTACCAGACATCTCATCGCTCCTCTTCACCCTGTTCTGCCACATGGTGACATAGTGACCATCCATTAGTACATAATATCACAAAGTCGGAGAGGATGGGGCGAAGGCCGTGCCGGTGCAAAGAGGCAGCGGGGTGTCGCTAGACGAGGACGCAGCGACGTGGCGTAGTGGCGACGCGCGGGCCCATGTCAGTTCGTTCTGTACTTCCCCGAGGCATCAAATCTTCGCCTTAGGGCGACTTCGACGGGCCAGAGCGGAAGCACAAGGCACACGAGCTGAAGGATGAGGATGGCGACGGTCAACCGGGTGAGTGCCGGAACTCCCTGGTTACGACCTCGGGTCCAAAGGGCCGCGGTTGCAATCAGGAGGGGGATTCCGATCCGGAGAGATAGCGTCGCGAAGTACTTGTGGGCGAAATCCCAGGTATCGTTGCTTTTCATGGACCACTCTGTGCGGTATCCGTAGGTCCAGTTGATGTTTGTCGGGGGGCGCGTCCGCCAGATCAGGCCGATTGCTATCATCAAGACAGGTATGAGGGACAAAGAAACGAGCAAAAACGCTTCCATCCCATCACTCCCTTTACGTGGCCCGGCGTCAAGGTCCCACCGTGTGCCTTCAAGCGCCAGGCGGCAGCTCCGCCATCGGGGGCTCCGGAGTCTCCGGCGACCCCTCAGTCTGCTGCTCTAGTTCTGCCGCCCCGGCCACGCTGGCGCCACACTGTGTGCAAAAAAGCAATCCTTGTTCGACTTCTTTCCCGCAGGCCGGACACCTCTTTGTAAGAAACTCGCGGTTCAGGACCGATTTGTACCCGCCGTCATCGTACCAGGCGAGCAAATAGTGTGCTCTGGCCACGGCCCAAGATTGGTTCTGCCAAAACAGGTTGACCAGTCTAGAGTCCAGACCCTTGATATCGATGATGGCCATGTTCCTTGCCTGGTACATGAAGGCCTCAATGGTTACGGCGTTAGCGTAGCGCAGTGGAACGCCGGCGAGGCGCATCAGGATTTTGCCCGCGACCTGAATGTCCTGGCACGCCAGTAGCCCCGCCCGGTCGGCGCTGTAGTCGGAGATCCGCCCCCAGTTGACCAGAGCGATCTCGAGTCCTTTGGATAGAAGGCTCCCAACGCCCAGCGTCGCGGACCCGGCGAGCCCTCCTAACATAGGCATGATCTCCGCCATCAGCCGGTACAGAAGGTGTCCGCTTTTGATGTGCCCCAGCTCGTGGCCGATGACAAAAGCCAATTCCGGAGGCTTCAAGTTGTCCACAGCCGCGGAGGTGAGTATTATGATCGGATGGTCGACCCCAACTGCAAAACCCTCAACTTTAGATCCGCTTGTCACATACAGCTCAGGCTTGGTCGACACGTCCAAGACTTCGCACACCCTGTCCAGAACGGCGTGAACCTCGGGCAGAGCAGCTTCCGTGATCCGGAAGCCGCTGCCGAGGTAAGGGAACTTCGCGAAAGCATCCAAACCGTAGGTGTGGAGTTTCTTCATAAGACTATCGAAGCCCCGAGAGGACTTGAGGATCTTCAGCGCCTGTCTATCTAGCTGATGTTCATATTCGTCTGGCCTCAGCCCGACCACCGGTCTCAGTTCGTCTAGCACAGATACCCGCCCTTTCCAGGCGCAACGTAGCGCTGTGGGGAGATCTCAGTGGCTATTCGTCAGAATAGGTCGAATTCCTTCAGGCCATCACTTACGCCTGAGCAGCTCCACCCTATCGCCATCCTGAAGGATATGGGCGAACCCCACCACCTGTCCCGGAAATCTTGCAGATGGACCCCAGACAGCCGCCCGGTCCAGTTCCGCCGATAGTTCTTTGTGGATCCGCGCCGCTAGGTACCCTACGGTTTCTCCCTTCGGAATGATGAAAGGTCGATCACCGCGCGAGCCCGGGATAGTCTTCTTGCTGAACACCCGCATGAAGCCCACCATCTCCCAAAGCTTCTCGCGCAGCGTCTCAAGGCCATAGCCGGTGGCGCTGGACACAGAAACCACCCGTCCCTCGGACAGGTCTGATTCCGCAAGTGCCGAAGATAAAGCGGCCTGCGCGCCCTGCAAATCTGATTTTGTGGCTACCACCAAGAAAGGGCGCTCGCCTATGACTTCGCGGGCCTCTGCCAGCATAGCGAAGAAGCCCGCCAGACTCGGTTTTTCCAAGGGCAGCACGAGAAGAAATCCATGGGCGTCGTTTGCGGCCGCCAAGTACGTCCTTCCGCTGCCCCGATCTTCCCGGGCGCCCTCGATGAGTCCCGGGATCTCCACCAGCTGGATGAGCGCGCCGTTAATGTTCACGTTTGCGGCTATCGGCCGGAGTGTGGTGAACGGGTAGTCGCCCACTGTGACCTGACTTGCGGAGAGAGCCTTCAGAAGCGAAGATTTCCCGGCATTAGGAGGGCCCAGAAGGACAATCCTGGCATCGCCTTCTCTAGCCACGAAAAGCCCGTCGGCATGTCGGGCCTTCACTCGCTTTCTCACGATGTCCTTCTGCCCCAAGATCCATTTTCGAAGGTCGGCATATGGGCCCTGGCGATATCCGGGAAGCATCGCCAGGCACTCATCCAAGACACGAAGCCTTTGAGTCCCTTCCGTCCCTCTAAGACGCCTTTCTATCAGCTTTTTCATATCGTCATGTGGCATCGGCATGTCGGTCACCCTCTTGTGGTCTTTTGCGATGAGTTTGCGGGTGTCCGCGGGACTGCTCGCCGGCCTTAACAAGAAAGGGCCGGCGGTCCGACCCTTTTGCTTCCAGGTTGCTTCGGGGATATGTCTACGTTCCGGTAGACTCGAAGGAACGCGAGAAGGGACGACCGCATCTGACGCGAAGGGGCACAGTGACCCCTTGGTGCCAAAGGGCGACATGAGAGGCCCAGTGACGGTCGATGTTGAGAGATGTAATCCGTTCTTTTGTCAATCCGGCGCCCCTCCTTTCCTTGTTCCAAAAGATGGCGGTCTTTGCACTGCTTTGACGCCCTATTTGCCGGCTATCGGTTCGCCCTTGAGGGGGCTCTTCCAAGTCACGTCGTGATGGTAGGAGTTCTCGAAAAACCTGTAGTAGGGCTCGCCCATTATATCCACACTGTCCCAATAGCTGTCAACAATGAGTCGCAGAACTCCCCCGTCGTCTTTGACAGACACGAAGTACTCCACCCGGTTAGAGACCTCTACCGACGTCTCCTCGATCTTCAGCCCGTGATAGTTTTTCAGACCGGCGTCGTAGGTGCACAGGACCGCCAACTCCGGGAGGTAATTCCCGTCATCATAGCAAAGGGACACCAGAAGATTGGAGCCTTGTTCCTCCACCCTTATGGCTGTGTACACAACGGGCAGATCGGGATCTATCGCCGATCCCCACTTAAGGACCCTAGAGCTGGCCCCCGTGAAGATGCCGGTCAAGGCCGGCTCGAAAATGGTGACCGGCACCTGCTTCTCTGCCAGCTTTTCCCCTGTTAAGGCATCGGTTACCCAAACTCGTACCGTGTAGTGGAGCGGTTCCTGGGCAGAATCCGCTTCTTTGAACTTGTACTTTAGCGACGCCTTGACGCTGCCCTGAATCGAGTCCGCCGCTCCCTGGCCAACGCTGTCCTCACCACCGTCGCCCATGTCCCAATGAACCTCAATCTGCTTCGTGGCATCGGGTATGTTGCTGATCTCCAGAGCGAACTTGTACTCGGTGTTCAGGCGGCCTTGCTCGATTTCGGGAGGCTCTATCTTGAGCACCGTGTCCTTGTTCTTGATGTTTCTGTTCGCGATGACCTCTTCGCGCCCGGTCAGCACCCTCACGCTCAATTGGTGCCCTTCGATTTCATCAATGTCGAAACTGCTTCTGGCGACCAGAGTATCCCCTTCAACCTTGATGTCAGGGGCCCGGTCGAACGCGACGTCTTTGCCGTCAAGCTCGATGACTATGGAAAGGTTTTTCTCCAGGAAAGCCGGTATGTTCTGAGCCTCGATCGCGAAGTGGTGGCGAGTCTCCAAGGGCGTATACTCATAGAAAAGATCGACTTCCCACACTTCCATTTCGGTACCCCAAGGCTCACCAAGATTGTTCACGGCCAGGACGTACATAGCGTCCTTGGGCAAGAGGGTGTTGATGACGTAGTCGCCCTCGGGTACCGCCCGGGCCGAAACGTGTTGCTTCTTATCCTGCGGAAGCACGAAAGTCAACACCCGGGCAGAATCGGCAATTCCAAGAAGGCCGCCCCTGTTATTCCGAACGACAAGATACCGCAGCTCTTTGTCGCTATCTTTGCCTGAGAACTTCATAGCCTGTGTAATGTGTTGATCGAGGCCTTCTGACGAACCTTTGTAGAACATGAATGTCTCTTTCTGCATTGCCGGATAATCCAGGACAGCGCTCTTCCTTAGGGCCTGTTCTCTTTTGGCGCCGGCGAGCGGACTGTCGGGGCTTGAGAACCACCAAACGGCGTACTCGCAATACAACTGGTTGAAATCCATGCCCTTTGACTTGACGTAGCTTACCAGGTTGCTGTAGATGCTCGGGTTCCAGTACGAGGCAACAGTCTCGAATGTCTCGCTGAAGCTGAAGCCCTTTTCTTTCACCAAGAACTCGAACAACCAGGCGTTATTGTAAGAATGGTACTCTTCAGGCGCCCATATGGCTAAGGCGGTGGGCGAATACGTCAAAGGCTTTTCCAAATGCTTTGCGGCCAAAACGCCACCCATATCCGGGTGAGGTTTGTCACCGTCGGGGTAAGCGACACGCCCGGCGGCGTAATCCGCCGAAGCTTCCAGCCACCACTGCCTCGCCAGAAGCTGCGACGAGGGGGAAGTCGTCAACGGGACCCCCAATTCCGTCATCCCAAGGGCATAGTAATAGCGGCTTTGAACCGAATGGAACAACTCGTGGGCTATCTGAAAATAGTTGACTTCGCCGTAATGGTTCACGGGGATTGTGATCGTCCCTGTGTATTTGTTCCTTGAGGCGCTGTTATCGTAAGGACCGGTTAGGTAGACGTTGAAATATGACCGTCGAACGCCCATGCCGCTTACGTATCTGACCGCTTCATATTTCTCTAGCTGTCTAAAACCTGCCTTCTCGTATTTTTCCTTCACTTCGTTCAAGGCATTGAAGACACTATCGATGTAGTCCTTGGCGACGAACCCCGTGATGCTCTTCTTCTCCGCTTCTTTCATCTCTTCGTTGGAATAGTACATGGAAAAATACTCGTTATATATGTGGCCGTCGGCTCTGGTTGCGACGGCCGCCCATTGGGTCAGATGGTTCGTGGGGACTATCAGTCTTCCGCCTTCTACGTCGACCTGCGCGTAAGCGTCCACCCAACAATAGAGGAACTCATCCCAATAGCAGGCCGTAAGGGCATGTTCCGGCGGCAAAGGGCCCGGAAGATCACCCATGTCGATGGGGATTTCCAGGTAGACCGTCTTGTCGAAGGATTTTCTATCGCCTATCCGAATATCGTAGGCTTTGATCACTGTAGCGCCCAAACCTTGCATCGGGGCATGGACACCTGAGACCGTATCGATTTCCACCAGTTCTTCTTTCTGTAAGAGCCCGCCTGGGATCACCACTTTCAGGCCGTCGGGCGCGAGGATCTCTTGATCGGAACCGGAAGGCTTGACCTGTTGGGAGATCAGCGGCGAAGAAGCGAAGTTGGTCTTTGTCACGAACGAGAAACTTAGAGGGTTGTTCAGCTTCTGGCCGCCGGACGACTCGAGACCTTCTGATATGTTGAGCAGGTAATATTGGCCCGGCTCGTAGGAAGCGGCGGGTTTCACAGAAACCGTGTCCTTGTTGATCCGGACCACAGCGTCAACGGGAGTTCCGTCCCAGCGAGCGATGGAAATACATGACTCGTTTGGCGCGGAGGAGAGAAGCGAGGCGTTGAACTGGATCTGGCACTCCTGTTCGAGGGCGATGTCACGTTGCTCTTCCCATTCTCCGGTAAGTGCATCCTTCTTCGGTGTCTCTCCCGCCCCGAAACGCCACGCGGTCACACCGAGACCTTCGCTTGTGGAGCTCAGAGAGCCATTCGGCGCGTTCGTAGAACCGTTTTGTCCCGGCGGCCGCGGCTTCTCCGGCATGCCGCGGATGACAAGCAAAGCTGCCACCACCAGAACGACCGGAATCAGCGCCCATCTCGCGCCCGAACGTTTCTTCTTCGGGACTGCCGGGGGCACCGGGGCCGCGGGTTTCGCAGGCTTGGGTGGCTTAGGCGGTTTCGCCGGTTTCGATGGCTTCGGCGGTGCCACTGGCTTCGCCGGCTTCGGCGGTCCCGAGGGCTCCTTCCTCTTCACCGGTTTCTCCGGCTCCGCGGGCTGCGGCCCAGCTAGGCTCGCGGGCGAAAAGTCCTTGTCGGAGGTCACAGAAACCAGCACACCGGCACCGAGATCAACGATCGGC
>CAZMEF010000074.1:0-8129 GCA_964565305.1 uncultured Eubacteriales bacterium
TCAAGAGCGCGTTCGACATCCATGTTGAAGGGAATCCCGTGTTTTTGAAGAACGTCTGGTCCCAAGAATGAATCGGCACAGAAAAGGCAATCGTCAACGGCGATGCCGATCTGTCCTGGCGTGTGCCCCGGCAAGCCTATAACCTCCACGCCCCAGTTGAGCAGTTCGGCTCTCGCGTCACTCAATTCCGTATCGACCTTGACCCCCGGCGCAAGGTAGAACCTGGTACGAAGTTCGCGGGGCGGATGCGCGCCGCCGAAAAGATAGACGGGCTCAAGCCACGGATGCTCGATCATGGGCCGTTCCAACGCACTCGCGTACACCTTGGCGCCCGTGGCCCGCACTAGCCACGGCGCAGCGCCGCAGTGATCGGCGTGAGAATGGGTCAGCACTATCGCCCGCAGCCCAAAACCGTTATCATCCAACAAGCGCTTCAGTTTTCGACCGGCGCCTTCATCTAGCCCGGCATCGACGATCAGCGCCTGGCGTCTATCATTCACCACTACGCCGATATGGGTGGCGCCACCGGTGGCGAAAACCCCATGGCCGATTTCGAACAGGTCCATCTACACCCTGCCCACAGGGGCATAGTAGAGCATGAATTCTTCGTAGCCGTCCAGACCGCACAAAGCGTCGGCGTCAGTCTGCTTGAACGCACCTATCGCACACGTCCCGCAACCGATGGATTCGGCCGCCAAGTACAGGTTTTGGCACGCGTGTCCGACGTCGATAAGCATCACTCGCTGGGCTTCGGTATCGTATCTCCACTCGCTCCTGTACGGAGTTACGGCCCACATTAGGACCAAAGCCGCTTCCCGAATCCATCTCGCAGCTGCGGTAACGCCCTCGACCCTTGCCACCACATCGGATGCGGACTTGAGAAGAAGAAGCTTATGCGACATGGCCACATACCTGTAAAGACCCGGCTCCAGCCCTGTCACTTTTGAAACTGCCACGTACGTGTCGAACGGGTGGCGACAACCCGCCGAGGGCACCGTCCTGAAAGCGCGCCCGGGAATTACATTCTTGACTCCTTGACACGCCCAAAGAAGGTAAGAGAGTTCGGGCAAGGTGAGCGGGTCTTTTGTGAACTTCCGCCTGCTTTGCCTTTCGGCGATACAGTCAAAAATGTGGAGTTTTGTCACCACTGATTTGTCGGGCGCAGGCAAATCAAAGAGGATACCCTCCCCGGGGACTGGTTTTTCGAAGGGCGGCTGGGGCAGTCCCTTCCGCTGGTCCGAGTCGATAACGTTGAGAACGAATCCCGATTTCATCATGTTTCGCTTTTCATCGATTGTGCTCAAAGGTGCACCCTCCCAATCTTCGGCGTCAATAGACCCCGACTTACGTGCATTCTAGAGATGCTGCGGAAAACCCTTGCTCAGGGTGAAAAGCCTGCCACCACCCGCATTGTGCCGAAGCGGCCGGATTTGATAGAGTTGGTGAGCGAAGGAGATGGTCACGTGACAGAAGCAAGCAGGAACCCGTCTCGCAATTTCCTACGGGCGCTTGTTGAGGAAGACTTGCGCAACGGCCTGAACAACGGCAGAGTACACACCCGGTTCCCGCCGGAGCCCAACGGCTACCTTCATATCGGTCACGCCCTCTCGGTTAATCTGAACTACGGGATAGCGGCCAGTTACGGCGGCCTTTTCAATGTACGTTTCGACGATACGAACCCGACTAAAGAGACCGATGAGTTCGTCCAGTCGATCATCGACGACATCGCGTGGCTGGGAGCGAAGTGGGACGACCGTCTGCTGTTTACCTCTGACTACTTCGGAATCTTCTACGATCTTGCGGTTCAGTTGATCAAGAAAAGCGCCGCATACGTTTGCGACCTTTCTCAAGAAGAGATGAGAGAATACAGGGGAACCCTCACCGTCCCCGGCAAGAACAGTCCGAACAGGGACAGAGCAGTAGAGGAAAACCTCGACCTCTTCCAAAGGATGAGGGCGGGCGAGTTCGCCAACGGGTCTCGCACCCTCAGGGCGAAAATCGACATGGCCTCGCCGAACATCAACATGCGAGACCCCGTCATCTACCGGATACTTCACGCCGAACATCACCGCGCGGGCGACAAATGGTGTATATACCCGATGTACGATTTCGCTCATCCCTTGGAAGACGCGCTTGAGAACATAACCCACTCCTTCTGCACGCTCGAGTACGCGGACCACCGCCCGCTCTACGATTGGGTGCTGGACAACGTCGACCTCTGCGAAATCCCCGGGGTAATCGATAGGCCCAAGCAAATGGAATTCGGTCGCCTCAACGTTACCTACACAGTCTTAAGCAAGCGCAGGTTGCGAAGACTCGTCGAAGAGGGACATGTCGATGGTTGGGACGACCCGAGAATGCCGACAGTGGCCGGACTTCGTCGCCGGGGCTACACGCCGGAATCGATCAAATCTTTCTGCGATCAGGTAGGCGTCGCGAGAAGCTACAGCATAGAGGATCTCGCTTTCCTTGAGCACTGCGTCCGTGAAGATCTGAACAGGCACGCGTCGCGCGTTATGGCGGTTCTGCACCCGGTAAAGGTTGTGCTGACGAATTATCCTCCCGATCTCGTTGAGTGGATGGACGTCGAAAACAACCCGGAGGACCCCGAAGGTGCCGGAAGCAGAAAGGTTCCCTTCTCCCGGGAGCTTTACATAGAGGAAGGGGATTTCATGGAGGAACCTCCAAAGAAATTCTTCCGGCTGTCGTTGGGGCAAGAAGTGCGCCTGAAGGGCGCGTATATTGTGAAGTGCGAGAGCATTGTAAAAGACGACTCGGGGAACATAACCGAAATCCACTGCGCGTACGATCCCGACACGAAAAGCGGCGGCGCGGGAGCCAACAGAAAAGTCAAGGCCACGATTCATTGGGTTTCCGCCAGCCACGGAATTCAGGCGACTGTCCGTCTCTACGACCGGCTGTTCACAGTCGAGAACCCCGAAGACGTTCCTGAAGGCACAGACTTTCTGACCAACATCAACCCGCGCTCGCTTGAGACTCTGACAGGCTGCATCGTCGAGCCCGCACTAAAGAATCCTGACCCGGACGTACGCTACCAGTTCCTTCGTCAAGGGTACTTTTTCGTCGATCCGGTAGAATTCCGAAACGGAAAGACGGTTTTTAACAGGATCGTGTCGCTGAGAGATACGTGGGCGAAGGTGCGGGGAGAGCGTCCCTAGCTGGCCATCCGATTTGATCGGCCGCTCAGCTTTCTTGCACTTTGTGGTAGCCCCAACGGGAATTGAACCCGTGTCTCCGCCGTGAGAGGGCGGTGTCCTAGGCCGCTAGACGATAGGGCCACACCTATATGGCTGGGGGAGGAGGATTCGAACCTCCGCAGACAGATCCAGAGTCTGTTGGCCTACCACTAGCCGATCCCCCAATTCCCGACAGCAAACACGATTATAGCATCCCTGCCCAAGAGGGGCAAGGCGTTTACGGCTCTAGTTTGGCGACCCCGAACTCGCCACTTTCGATCCTATCGGCCACATCACGCAGCCGCCGAACCGTTTCCTCTTGGCCCAAGATATCAACGATTTCAAAGAGACCCGGACCGCTCGTGCGTCCGGTCAAAGCCAATCGGGTAGGGTGTATGATGTCTCCGGTCTTGATGCCCTCATTTTGGGCAAGGTCGTGATATGCTTTTTCTTCGCTTTCAAGATTCCAGCCTGTCTCCGGATCCAAGGCCGAGAACGCGGCGGCGCCTTTCCGCAGCAGAGAAGCGGACCCCGCCTTCGCAAACAGTTTTCGTGTCCCCGCTTCGTCATATTCGGATGGTTGATAGAAGTAGTAACGGGATGCGAGGACCATTTCATCTATAGTTCGACACCTAGGCTGAAACGACAACACAACTTTTGCTACCCAGCTCTTCCTCGCAAGAAGGTTTTCACGCGTATCAAAGCCGGAGGATGCCGCCGCCGCTATGTAGCGTTGAGCCAACGTCTCGGTATCGAGCGCCCGCAAGTAATACCCGTTCATCCAGAACATCTTCGTGGTGTCGTATATAGCGGGGGTCGTCGAGATTCGCGAAAGATCGAATTCGTCGACCATATCGTCAAGAGACATGATCTCCTTGGTCGAATCGGCAGGCGTCCAGCCCAGCAAAACCAAGTAATTGAGTAACGCGTCAGGGAAAAGCCCCATGTCGCGGAACTCCTCCACCGATTGGGCGCCGTGCCGTTTGGAAAGTTTGGAGCGGTCAGGCGCAAGGATCATTGGCACGTGAGCGAACTTGGGCATCGGAGCTTGAAGCGTCCGGTAAAGCATCATCTGTTTTGGCGTGTTGGAAAGGTGCTCGTCTGCTCTGATCACGTGGGTCAATCCCATGAGCCAGTCGTCGACGACGCACGCAAAATTATACGTCGGGTATCCGTCGGACTTGAGGATGATGAAGTCCGAGATCTCCTCGTTCTTGAAAGGGACCTCACCTTTTATCAGGTCGTGAACGACGGTGGTACCTGACTCGGGCGTGCGAAATCTTATGGCAGGCACTCGGCCGCTTGCCTCAAATGCCGCCCTTTGGTCCGGCGTAAGGACTACACATCGCCCGCTGTACCTGGGGGCCCGCTTCTCCTGTCTCGCCCGCTCGCGATCTTCCGCCAGTTCTTCCGGCGTGCAGTAGCAGTAATACGCCTGATTCCTATCCACTAGCAGTTTCGCGTATTTTCTGTAGAGCTCGCGACGCTGTGATTGGAAGTATGGGCCCGCGGGTCCTCCTACTATCGGTCCCTCATCCCATTGAAGCCCAAGCCACCTAAACGACTGCATCAGCTTTTCGGCCGAGTCCTCGATGGTGCGTTCCTCGTCTGTATCTTCGATCCGGAGGATAAACTTGCCGCCATTCTTCCTGGCGAAAAGATAGTTGAAAAGAGCTGTTCTGGCTCCCCCAATGTGAAGGTAGCCGGTCGGTGAAGGCGCGAACCTCACCCTTACCTCGCCCATGCCAGGCACCTCATCTTCTTTTCCAAAGAGGGGCGGGATCGCTCCCGCCCCTCCTCAATATTGGCGCACGCAATCTTACGTGCACGCATTATACCACGTAGCGCAGGTTTACGATGCAACCTCGCTCTTGGCCATCGCTTCTTCTGCCAAGAGTCTTTCCCATTTCTGGTCTACGTCTTTTTGGATCTCCTCGAGAAGAGATTCGTTTCCCGGCTGGAAGAGATGGCGGAACCTGCCTTGCGGCTTCAGGAAATCGGCCACCGGCCTCTTGTTCCTGGGTTTGTAGGTGACGTTGACCTTTCCGTCCACAACCTCGTATAGGGGCCAGAAGCACGAGTCCACGGCGAGCCTGCACATCTCCACGGTGTCCTTCGCGTCATATCTCCAACCTCTGGGACACGGAGCGAGCGCGTTTATGAACGCGGCCCCGCCGGCTGCAAACGCTTTCTCGGCCTTTTGAGCCAGGTCATTCCAGTGGGCAGGCGAAACCTGCGCGGCGTAAGGAATCCCGTGCGCCGCCATGATCTTCGTTAGGTCCTTGCGGTTTTCGCGCTTGCCGGAGCTCTTGGACCCAACAGGGCTGGTCGTTGTGTCCGCTCCTTTAGGGGTGGCGGAAGACCTTTGCACGCCGGTGTTCATGTACGCGCCGTTATCGTAGCAGACGTACACCAGATTGTGGTTCCTTTCCATCGCGCCCGAAAGCGCCTGGAACCCTATGTCGTACGTGCCGCCATCACCGCCGAACGCCACGAACTTGATCTCCTTGTCGATCTTCCCCTGCCGCTTAAGGGAATTGTAGGCAGCTTCAACGCCTGAAGCTGTGGCTGCGGCACACTCGAATGCCGTATGAACCCAGGGGCTGTTCCAAGAAGAATACGGGTAAATGCTGGTCGAAACCTCAAGGCAACCGGTGGCGTTTGTGACAACGACGGGAGCCTTGGCGCCCCGCAGAATCTGTCTCACTACTATCGGAGCCCCACACCCGGCGCAAAGCCTGTGCCCTGGGGCCAAGACCTCCGGGACAGTGGAGAGTTCTTTCAAATTCGCCATTTGGATCTCCTCCTATACCCTGGCGTCCAGATGCGTGTACTTTGAAGGAGTCTCGCCCTTCTCTAGGTCTGATGCCAGATCTGAAAACACCTTGCGGATTTCGCGCACTGTCGTGTCGCGCCCGCCCAGCCCGAACACGTAGCCCCTCATAAGGGGACGTTCAGGGGCGTTATAGAAGGCGGCTTTCAGTTCGGTGAATATCTGACCGCCCTGATCGGAGAACGTTTCTGCCCTATCCATCACTGCCACGGCTCCGACGCCCGACAGGGCCGAAACCATTTCCTCGGCCGGGAAAGGACGCAAGACTCTGGGTTTAAGCAGACCGACCTTTTCGCCTTTAGCCCTCAGTTCGTTCACCACGGCCTTAGCGGTGCCAGCGGCGGATGAAAGGACGACCACAACGCGCTCGGCATCTTCCATCCGGTATTCCTCGAAGAAACCGTATTTTCGTCCAGAGATCTTCTCGAATTCCGCTGCGACCTCCAGGATAACCTTCTTTGACGCGGCAATCGCTTCTGCTTGCTGATACTTTAGCTCTGTGTAGTAGTCGGGCAGAACGAGAGGACCGACCGTCACGGGATCCGACACGTTCAAAAGGTACTTGGACGGCTTGTACTCGCCCACAAATTGCTTGACCGCCTCATCGGGAAGCAAGTTCAAGTTCTCGATACCGTGGCTAGTGATGAAGCCGTCGTAACATACCATAACGGGCAGGATTACCCTAAGATCTTCCGCGATCCTTACTGCTTGAATCGCGTTATCGTAAGCTTCCTGGCCACTTTCGCCGTACATTTGAAGCCAGCCCGTGGTAAGGGCGCCCATGGTGTCAGAATGGTCACAGTGGATGTTGATGGGACCCGAAAGAGCTCTGTTGACAACCGGCATCACTATTGGAAGCCTGTAGCCGGACGCGATATGGAGCATCTCCCACATTAGAGCGAGGCCTTGAGAAGACGTGGCTGTCATGGCCCGAGCGCCGGCCGCCGAAGCGCCGATAGTGGCCGACATGGCCGAATGCTCGCTCTCTACCGTCACCATTTCGGTCTTGACGAGTCCGTCCGAGACAAACTGCGAATAGTACTGGACTACGTCAGTCTGCGGCGTGATGGGGTAAGCGGCTATTACGTCGGGGTCTATCTGCCTTATGGCATGGGCGACGGCTTCGTTCCCCGTCATCGCCACTTGTTTCTGTTCGTTTGCCAACCTTATGCCCTCCTCTTCAAGAGAAATGCCCTGCTTACTCGTTCACCATTTCAAGGGCTTTCTCTTTTCTCGGACACTCACGGGCACAGATCCCGCAGCCCTTGCAGTGATCGTAATCGATACCCACCATCTTGCCGTTTTCTACTTTGATCGCGACGTCCGGGCAATAGACCCAGCAGAAGAGGCAGTGTATGCAGCCTTCCTCATGCCAGATGGGTTTCATGCTTCGCCAGTCGCCCGTCTTGTACTCCTTGGAGTTCCCCGCCTGGGGAATCATGGCGCCAATCGGTATTTCGTGAGCCTTTTTCAGATCGCTCAACCTACCCGCACCTCCTCATAGGCCCGGCGCATGGCGTTCAGGTTGCCTTCCACGATGTTTAGCCGGCCGTGGAACTTCTTGGCCAGGTCTTCCTTCACTGTAGCTAAGAACGAATCAAACGGAAGGATATCGACCAGTTTCAGAAGAGCCCCCATCATCGGAGTGTTGGGAATATCCCGTCCGATGGTCGCCACCGCAACGCCGCTTGCGTCCAAAGTCGCGATTTTGACGTCTTTTCCTATCTTTTGCTTGATATCCGCAGGGGACAAAGTGGTGTTTACAAGAAGTATGCCGTTACCCTTCATTCCCGCGATCACGTCGACAGGCCCGATGAGGGAAGGGTCAAGCACGATCACTACATCAGGCTCTTCGACGTTTGAATGGATCGTGATCGGCTCGTCACCTATCCGGTTGAACGCCAAGATGGGTGCGCCCATCCTTTCGGGACCGTATTCCGGGAATCCCTGTACGAATTTCCCGGCGCTCAAGGCAGATTCCGCGAGAAGACCCGATGCTGTCTTGGCTCCCTGCCCTCCCCGAGCGTGCCAACGGATTTCCACTAGATTTGACACGAGCTTTCCTCCCCAATAGCATTGTCCGACGCGATACCAAGACC
>CAZMEF010000075.1:0-3769 GCA_964565305.1 uncultured Eubacteriales bacterium
ACGCCTCTGAAGGCAGAGGAACCGCCACCCCTTTCTCGGTGGTCGCCGTATCATTAAAAAACGGGAAAGCCCTATCCGACGCGCTGCGAAAACTTCACCTGCCCGGCGTCCTCATCCGGCCCACTTTCTTCACGCCCACAAGCGGCAAGCACGAGAAGACCCTTTGCGGCGGGGTTCAATTCCACGTCGTGGAGCGAGCCACGCTTTCCTCGGTTGAACTCGGTATCAGATTGCTGTTTACCCTTAGGGATCTTTTCCCCAAGTTGAGAATAATCGATCGCCCGGAGGGAACTCATTACTCTCTCGACCTGTTGTCCGGCGGAGATACGCTACGGAACGTTCTCCAATCGGGAGAAACGCCCGAGAATCTTCTTTCCGATTGGCGTTTGGAGGCGATGGAGTTTGGCGTCAGAAGACACCCGTACCTTTTGTACTCCCAAGACTGACCCCGCCGCGAGGTTTTTTGGGGGCGTGGACGGCGGCGGAACTACGACGAGAGCATGCGTCGTCGACCTTTGGGGCAGGGTTTTGGGCCAAGGCTCGGGCGGCCCCAGCAACATCCACTATGGTGGGACCAAACAGATGGCAGAATCGGTCTTGACCGCTCTTTCTGGAGCCGTAGCAGAGGCGGGGATCTCTTTGTCCCATCTAGGCTGCGTTTGCGCCGCTTTGTCCGGGGCAGGCCGGCCGGATGACCGGGCGGAGATCAGAGAGGCCCTTCTTCCGTACCTCGAGGGGGTTTCGCTCCTTGTGGTTGAGGACACCCGCGCCGCGCTTGCCGCCGCCCACGGGGGCAAGGACGGGCTCGTGCTCATCGCCGGAACCGGCTCCAATTGTATCGGGGTGAAGGACGGGGTCTACGCCCGCGCCGGCGGCTGGGGCGCCTTGCTAGGCGACGAAGGGAGCGCGTACCGCATAGCCGTTTTGGGGCTACGGGCGGCCATAAAGAACTACGAGGGGCGCATGGGTCAGACGAACGGGGCCGGGACGGTCCCGGATGGTCCCCCGAAAAACGCGCTGCTTGGGCGCTTCATGAAAGCCCTGGGGCTCACGGAGCCCGGTGAGCTGATCCGGGCAACGGGGAACATGGACCGGACGGAGATCGCCCTATTGTCAGCATTCGTCTTCGCGGCCTCTGCCGATGGGGACTGCATAGCGACGGCTATCTTGGACAAAGAAACCCGTGATCTGGCGCTCATGGCGTCATCGGTGGTACACAAACTGGGTCTGATCGGCCCGAACATAGCTTTAGTCGGCGGGTGCTTCAAGAACCCCGTCTATCTGAAAATGCTAAAGGCGCACGTGGAGGGCGTAGTGGGCGACGCGACATTCAGTGAGCCCGCGCTGACGCCTGCCCAAGGAGCAGCGATGCTCGCTAAAGATCACGTAGAGGGGCGAAACGATGGCAGAACCAATGACCGAAAGAAGAAACCAACTATCTGATGGAATAGACACATGGCCGGTATCTAGGATATTGAGTTTCATGAACTCCGAGGATACCCAGATCGCAGGCCGTGTGTCCGCAAGGCTGAACGAAATAGAGCGATCGGTGCATTGGGTCGTTGCTTCACTGTCGGTGGGACGCAGAGTTTTCTACGTCGGCTCCGGAACCAGCGGCCGTTTGGCCGTTGTCGATGCCTCCGAACTGCCTCCTACTTTCGGAGATTTGGGGCAGATGGTCATCCCGCTTATTTCCGGCGGGCCCGAAGCCATCTTTAGTGCAGACGAGGGGGCCGAGGATAGCGAGGCGAACGGCGCCCGCGATCTTCAAGTCCATGGGGTACGGGACGGGGACACCGTTATCGGCGTGACGTCTTCGGGCCGGACGCCATACGTCGTCGGAACGCTGAAAGCCGCCAAGTCCGCCGGGGCGAAAACTGTCGCGATTGTGGGCGACGATTCGGGTCCCGCGGCGGCGAACGCGGATTTGACCATCTTCGTAGACGTGGGCCCGGAAGTAATCGCGGGCTCCACCAGGCTCAAGAACGGCACGGCGCAGAAGTTGGTCCTTAACATGATATCCACATCGGCCATGATCGTTCTGGGGCGCACTTATTCGAACTACATGGCAGGCACTTCGCCCAGGAACACGAAACTTACGGGCAGAGCCGTTTCGATACTGGCCTCGATCGCGGCTACGTCACCTGATGACGCGGCTGACGCCCTGAACCGCTCGTCGGGCGCTCTAGATGTGGCGCTTGTGACCCTTTGTACCGGGCTATCGCCGGACGCAGCTAAGGCATCGCTTCTGAAACATGGTAGCGCCATAAGGAAAACCATCGAGGGGCACGTCAAGTCGACGGAGACGCCGCCCCAGACTCGATCGGAGCGCCGCCTGCGCCCCGCCACTCCCGACGAAGTCGGGCTCGATGCAGACAAAGTCGAATCAGCTTTCCGGATCGTCCAAGAGGCGGTAGGCGACGGGGAGGGAGCCTTGCCCGGCGCAGTCGCGGCCATCGTAAAGGGCGACAGGATCGTCGGCCCTCGTAGCTTCGGATGGGCATGCCGGACGCCCCGGCGCGTACCGATGTCGCCGGACACTCTTTTCGACATGGCATCACTCACAAAAGTAGTGGCTACGACGCCTTCCATCCTCATCCTTTGCGAACGGGGATACTTCAGACTCGATGACGCGCTCGCCCGCTTCATACCGGAGTTCGGCCAAAACGGCAAGGAAGATATCACTATCCGCCACCTTCTCACCCACACTTCAGGCCTGCCGGACCACATCCGCTTTTGGGAACTGGGCCTTTTGGGAGACGCCATCATCGACTACATCTGCGGGTTGCCGCTTGACCCCGCGTCTGTGGGACTCAGGGTTGTTTACAGTGACCTTGGATTCATCATGCTGGGCGAACTGGTGCGACGGCTCACAGGGCAGGACATATCGCGTTTCTCAAGCAAAGAGGTTTTCGAACGCCTTGCCATGGCGGACACGGGTTATCGTCCTGACCGCAAAACCCTCTCGGATTTCGCGGCGACCGAATACCGTGCCGACCTTGGACGGGTCATGTGGGGAGAGGTTCATGACGAAAACGCCCTGGCGCTTGGCGGCGTAGCGGGCCACGCGGGGCTTTTCAGCTCCGTGTGGGATGTGGCCAGGTATGCGGCGATGTGGCTGGGCGAAGGATTCCTGGATGGCGCCCGCATATTGTCACCGGCAACGTCGCGCAGGGCGATAGAAGAACACACCACCTCAGGCGAACGGCGAGGCCTTGGATGGGCGCTCAAGACGTCGACCTTCTCTTCAGGAGGCGACCTGGTCTCCTGCCGCGCTTTCGGCCACACGGGATTCACAGGCACAAGCCTTTGGTGTGACCCCAAAGCGGGAATCGGGATAGTGCTGCTCACAAACCGCGTTCACGCCGGAAGGGAGTCTAACGCGCCGATCCGTCTACGCCCGGTGTTCGCCAATGCCGTAATGGCCTCAGTAACGGGAGGCGACGCGAAGTGAATCTGACGCTAAGGCAGAAAGTCGGCCAAGTCTTCATGTTCGGTTTCGAAGGCCGGGAACCTGGCGACGCGGCCTACTTGGTGAGGGATTTGCAGGCCGGCGGGATCATCTACTTCGCCCGTAACCTCGTATCGGTGGAACAATCTCATTTTCTTTCCGCTTCGCTCCAGAGCATGTCCTCATCCCTTCCCGGGGGGATCCCGCTCATCATCGCGACGGATCAGGAAGGCGGAACGGTGGCCAGGCTTACCCAGGATATCCCCGTCATGCCCTCTCAAATGGCCCTCGCATCGGTGCTCGGAACCGCCTCAGACC
>CAZMEF010000075.1:3779-8074 GCA_964565305.1 uncultured Eubacteriales bacterium
AGGATATTTTTGTTATGTTTTTTTAAATGGTTTTTGTATTGGTGCTTGGAATCGTTTTAGATTGGGTTGACGCCGCGGGAACCACGGAGCGATTGGTCCGCTTGGCTTCCACGATTACAGGGACGCAGCTTCGAGCCGCGGGGATCAACATGAACCTGGCGCCTGTTTTGGACGTGAACGACAACCCTCGTAATCCTGTGATCGGTATCCGTTCGTTCGGCGACGACCCTCACCGCGTGGCGGCCCTGGGAAAGCAGGTCGTCTCCGGTCTCTTGGAAAGCGGAGTGATCCCTTGCGGCAAGCACTTCCCCGGTCACGGAAACACGTCGGTCGATTCCCACACCGACCTCCCTTTCCTTCCCCACGACCTCAATAGACTCGATGAGACGGAACTCGTCCCTTTTCGGGCCGCGATCGAATCCGGGCTGCCGGCCATCATGACGGCCCACATAGCCTTCAGGGCTCTCGATCCTCACTTCCCCGCGACCCTTTCAGAAAACGTCCTCGTGGGATTGCTGCGTCGAAGACTCGGATTCGACGGGCTTATCTTGACCGATTGCATGGAGATGTCCGCTATAGCCAAGTCCCCCGGCACCGTGCGCGGCGCCGTTCAGGCGGTGAAGGCGGGCGCCGATCTGGTACTCATATCGCACACAAGAGAATTCCAGGAAGAAGCCTATGACGCTCTGCTCGCGTCGGTGAAGTCCGGCGATATTCCCATGTCGAGACTGGACGAAGCCGTTAGCCGGGTCCTTCTTGCAAAGAAACGGTTCGGCCTGCCGAACCCGCTCCCGCCCGAGGACGCGGACGATCCCGGGAGCCGCGACATAGCGGCCAACCTCCACGTTTGGTCCATAAGCGTCATAGAGGACACCTCCGGTTTGATCCCCTTGGCCTCTGAAGCGCCGGTGCTCTTGATACACTCGACCGGGGCGACGGGCGCGGGCAGCGGCGATCCGCCGTCATCCCCCCTTGCGGGCGCGCTTCGTAGCAGGGGCACCAGACATATCCGAGAGGTCCTTTCGCATACCGAAGGTGAGCTAAAAAAAGCCTTGTCAGAGCCATCCGGCCGGCGGACAACCTTGGTCCTCAGCAAGAACGCGTCTTCCGATGCGAGGCGCGCCAAGGCTACATCCGAACTAGGCCGCGCTTTGTTGGATAGAGGCGAAAATGTCGTAGTCGTGGCGACCGGCAACCCGGAGGACCTGTCCCTCATTCCCGGCGCGGGCGCTTACATTTGCACGTACGGAGACAGGCCTGCGGCGATGGAGGCCCTTGCGGAAATCCTTTGCGGTCGCCGCAAAGCATCGGGCAAGCCGCCCGTCAAAATCACGGGCTTCGACAAGAAGGCGGAAGGGACGCGGACGAGATGAATCTCCAACCTCTGCGCGGAAAGCCGTGGCGGCTGATAGTGGGCCTGATGTCAGGCACCTCCGCGGACGGGATAGACGCGGTTCTCTGCAGGATCAAGGGTACGGGTAAGGACACGGAAGTACAGGAGTTGCACATGTCTTCTTCTCCGTACCCCGACGCGATCAGGCAGGCACTGGTCGAAAGGCCGTGGGATCTGAGGGCCGAAGAGGTGGCGCGGTTGAACTTTGCTTTGGGGGAGCTGTTTGCCGCATCGGCGCTCAAGTGCATAGAAGAAGCCGGAATGACCCCGGCCGGTATAGACCTGATCTCCTCTCACGGGCAGACCATCGCCCATTTCCCCGGTACCGGACATGCCGGAAAAACTTGGCGGGATATCCCCGGGACGCTCCAAATAGGCGACCTTTCGGTCATCGCCAAACGTACGGGAATCCTTACGGTGGGGGACTTCAGGCCGGGGGACATGGCTTTGGGAGGGCAAGGCGCGCCTTTGGTGCCCTATGTCGATTGGGCGCTTTTCTCGAACCCATCCAAAGGGGTAATCCTGCAAAACATAGGCGGGATCGCCAACCTGACCTATCTTCGCCCGGGCGCGAATATCGATGATGTGGTCGCTTTCGACACGGGACCGGGAAACATGGCGGTAGATATTCTCGCGGAAATCACGACGAACGGAAGACTGAAGATGGACGAAGACGCCGGTCTTGCCTGTCAAGGAGAGCTGGACACGGGCTTGTTGGAACGGCTGCTCGAGGAACCCTACTACAGGCTGGCGCCACCCAAATCTACAGGCAGGGAGCTTTTCGGACCGGATTATGTGGACAGAATCCTGCTCTTGTCCAAGCCGTCTTCTGAGAGCGCCTACCACGACGTGATAAGGACTGTCTCGGAGATCACGGTAAGGACGATCGTGGACTCCTACCGCACATGGGTCTTCCCGCGCGGGCCGGTCCACGAAGTCATAGTGACGGGTGGCGGGGCACACAATCCGTACTTCATGCGAAGGCTAGAAGAGGAGCTCCCGGGAATCAAGGTATTCACAGGGGATTCGGCGGGAATGGCGTCACAGTCCAAAGAAGCCCTTGCCTTTGCGGTGTTGGGCAACGAACTGGTATGCGGAGGCCCCAACAATGTTCCGGGGGCGACGGGCGCAGCCAGGCGGACCGTCCTGGGCAAGATCGCTCTCCCCTCTTGAGACACTAGAAAGGAGTGAGTCGCCTTGAGAGGTCAGGAAAAATACAGGTTACACGGCGGTGTGGGCGGGCTTACCACGCGGGTTTTAGGAAGGCCCATACTGATCGCCGGTGATACTGCCTCCACAAATGATGACGCGAAACACATGGTGGAAAATAGACTCATCTCCCACGGCGCGTTGCTGATGGCCAACTCGCAATCGAGCGGGAAAGGCCGTCTCGGTAGACAGTGGCTTTCGCCCCAAGGCGGAGTTTTCATGTCACTTGTCTTGCAGCCCGGCCTGAGCCCGGCAAGGATGCCTGCCGCGTCGCTCGTGGCCGGATACGCGTTGGCCCTTGCTTTGAGAGAGGATTTCGGCCTGGACGCGAAGGTCAAGTGGCCAAACGATGTGCTAATCGGCGGGAAGAAACTATCCGGGATCCTTTGCGAGATGAAGGCGGGAATATCCCATATCCACTACGTTATTGTGGGCGTCGGCGTGAACGTCAATATCGCAAAAGAAAGCCTGCCATCGGATATCGAGCCCAACGCGACTTCCATGTCTCAAGAATTGGGCGGGGCGGTCGACGAAACTAAGGTGGTATCGTGCTTCCTCAACCGCTTCGAACCGGTATACGACCGGTTCATTTCGATCGGGCTGTCTTCTTTGGCCGGAAAGATCACTTCAATCGCCGCGTATCTCGGCGAACCTGTGGTCATATCGCGAAGAACAGGCGCCGGAGGCCACTCCGGAAAAGACGAAGAAGGCCTCTTCAGCCTGATCGACGGCAGCGGACGGATCGTCCTCGACCAAGGCGGCGGGATCATGAAGGCCGTCGAGGTGGGCGATCTCTCACTCAGGCAAAAGCCTGAGACAAAGACAAGATCATAGGGCTAAAGGTGAAGCAGCGTCAGCGCCCCGCGATAGGCCATTAGGTAGTCTTGGCCCGTGTATTCCAAGGTCACCGGGTCCACCCTCACCGATCCCGGCATGATAGAGGCCGCGTCGGCTTTTGCCGAGTTAACGAACTCTATGCGAATGGTGGCGGGAGCGGGCGGCTTCAGAGGCGCGACCGATCCCAGGCTTTGGAGCGCCCGCCGGGCCCCTTCCCTTATGAGATTACGGGCCTTCGCGGGATGCAAACAGAGCGCCGATGTCTGGCTTCGCGGCTCCTTCACCACAACCGTCTCGATCGGACCGAGAAGGTCGCCGGCTTCTTTTGCCACCTGGGAGTCGCCTGTGACCATCACCACGGGAACCCCGTAGTAGCCTGCCATGTAGGAATTCATCCCCGTCTCCCCTACGATCCTCCCGTTCACGCTGTAGCTTAGAACCTTCAGGCTGTAGGTGTGGTTCAAGATGCCCAACGACAGGCACTTGGAGTGATAACCCACGAACATCGCGGCATCGAATGTTGAGTCCAAGCCCTCCACCATGGCCATGGGTTTTCCCCCGCCGGTGATGAGCCTCGCCTCTTGGTGAAGCCTTTCGGGCAGAATGTTGCGCCCTCCATCGTGAGCGTCAGTAACCACGATAGAGGTCGCCCCGGCCTCCAGGGCGCCTTCGATTGCGGCGTTGGCGTCTTCTGTCATGGTGTTTCGAAACACTTCGTAGTCCGAACTGCCCCGCTGCGTTTGATCCCACGCGACTACGCCCGAAATGCCTTCCATGTCGACCGAGATGAAAACCTTCACAGACCATTACCTCCGTTTCCAAAATCGTGACGCATTGACATAATCCCATGGGATCG
>CAZMEF010000076.1:0-3677 GCA_964565305.1 uncultured Eubacteriales bacterium
AACAGGATGTCCGGGAGATGCGTAGAGCCCCGACACGTACTTCTCCCCCATCGGCGGCAGGAAAACTGCCCCAAGCAGGGGTAAACGTATCTGGCCGCCGTGGGAATGGCCCGAGATCTGAAGCGCTATTCCGCTTCCCGGACCGATCTCGTCAGCGTAGTCGGGTTCGTGGGCGAGCAGGACCTTAATCGAGTCCTGTGGGGCCCCACGAAGCGCCCCGGCTAGGTCCGGGCGGCCCGTCAGGACATCGTCCACCCCACAAACCCAAAGTCCCGGCACAGGCTCCAAACCCCGGTTGACCAGTATATCGACGGCGTCCAGGCGGGACTCAGCCTCAGCCCCGGGCAGCTCCCAATACCATGTATCCCAATTGCCCAGGACGCCGAGGGCCCCCGACACAGGTTCCAAAGCGTACTCGACTACCTCCTTGGCCTCTTTCGGATTAAGCTTCTCCTTGGAAGATTCCTTGCCTTGCCCTCCGGCGAAGTCGCCCACGACCACCACAAGGTCCGCGTCCATGCGCGACAGGGCCGAAGCGGCTCTTCGTATCCGTTCGGCGGGCACAAGCCCGATGTGCAGATCGGAAAGGACCCCGATGACGAACCCTTCGAGGTCGTGAGGCAGCCCGGAGACGGTCACAGTCACCCTGACAGTCTTGAGAAGCCGCGGCTCGACCAGAAAACCGTCGGCGACCGCGAGGACCCCGAGAAGGAAAATCAAAAAGATACTCCACATCATGAAACGAAACACGAAAGGCAGAACCCCTTTTGTCGCGTGTGGTCGCTATTTTCCGCCCCGCGCGCGCGACCAGGCGTGCGGGTCCCGTAGGAATTCCCGCACCATAGCGGAATCCGCCGGCGAAAAGCGCCCCAGGGCCTCCCCCACGTCGATGATCGTCGGCCAATCCGTCACAGAGTGCCCTTCTACATTTATGGCGCCGAGGCTTCTCTCATATTCCTCTGCTAGACCGTAAGACGCTAAAACAAACACATGGCCCACCTTCAAACCGGCGTTGCGCAGGCCTTGGATGAAGTTGATTTTGCTGCCGCTATCGAACATCAGGTCCTCCACCAAAATGGCGGTCTGGCCTTCGCCTGCGGCGCCTTCCACGAGGGCATTCTTGCCGAACCCCTTGGGTTGCTTCCGGACGTACAGCATGGGCAGACGCATCTTCCAGCCCAAGAACGCGGCGTAGGGGATGCCCGCCGTCTCGCCGCCCGCAACTGCGTCTAGGGGCCCGTTGACCGCTCGCAGCACCAACTCCTCGAGCATCGAGACCGCCTCCTCCCTCTCCTTGACGAACGAGATAAGGCGCCTCACATCTATGTACACCGGGCTTACCGTGCCGGAAGTGAGGGTGAACGGCTGATTAGGCCTGGCCCCCACAGAACCGATTTCGATCAAGATCTCAGCCATCCGTTTCTTGTGCTCTTCTCTCGAGTCTAGAGAACCCATTTAGGCAACTCCTCTCCGTATCTTTTTTGCAATGTCGAAAGCGCGCCCTTGAAGTCGTCGGGCAAAGGCGCGGTGAATTCGACGAAGTCTTGGGTGTCCGGCAGTTCCAGGCCAAGCCTGAACGCGTGCAGCGCTTGAGCTTCCATGCCCAGTTCGCCTTTGGTCCTGCTGTAGACCGGGTCTCCGACTATGGGGTGCCTTATGTAAGCCATATGAACGCGGACCTGATGGGTCCTCCCGGTCCTTAGGGTGGCGACCACAAGCGTGTACTCGTTCCCGAACCTGGTCACCACGCTGTAACCGGTCGATGCGTCTCTGCCCCCGGGGACGACCGCCATTTTCTTTCTGTCTCTGAGGTCGCGACCGATGGGCGCCTCCACGACGCCCGAGTCGCCTTTCACCCGGCCTTTGCAGAGGGCGAGGTATTGCCTCTTGGCGACCCTGGAAGATATTTGGCGTTGCAGTTCCCTCAAAGCGGGTTCGTCCTTTGCCACAACGAGCAAGCCGGTGGTGTCTTTGTCAAGCCTGTGCACTATCCCGGGGCGGACCTCGCCTCCGATCCCTTTCAGGTCCGGGCACCTCGCCAGCACGGCGTTCACGAGGGTCCCGCTCCTGTGCCCGGCGCTTGGGTGGACTACCATGCCCCTCCCCTTGTTGATGACGAGAACTCTTTGGTCCTCGTACACGACATCCAAAGGAAGAGGCTCGCCTTCCACATCCCACTCAACGGGTTCGGGGAAAAACACCACAACGGTGTCACCGGAGCGCACTTTGGTCGAGGCGCGGGCTGTCTCACCGTTTAGGAGCACCAAGTCCTGCGCGATAAGCGCCTGAATCCTCGCGCGCGACACGCCTTCGCAGAACTCGGCGGCGTAGGAGTCGAGTCGCCGGCCGTCTTCTTCTTCCGTGACGACGAGGCGCGTCGAATTCAACGCCAGACGCTCCCTTTCGGGCAGAAAAGAACGGCGGCTATGAGTAGAAATGAACCCGCCACTATGGCGGAATCCGCAAGGTTGAACAGCGGGGTGAAGTAACGCACGCTGATGAAGTCGGTTACGGCGCCGTACATTATGCGGTCGATGAGGTTCCCAAGCGCCCCGCCGGAGACAAGTCCCAGGGATATGACGAACAAGGTCCCGAAACCCCTCAGCTTCGGGTACATGAAAATGGCCATTATCACACAGGCGCCGCCCAAGACCGCCAGGTAGCTGTTGGCATTCTTGAAAATTCCGAAAGCCGCGCCGGGATTTTGCCAATGACAAAGCCGAAGCAGGCTATCGATGACGGGCCTCGATTCCCCCAGCTTCAAGTTCGCGCGAATCCAAGATTTGCTGAGGTAATCCAAAGCCACGGCCCCGAGAAACGCGGACCAAAATGCCACGGCGCACTCTCTTTTCCAAAACTGTCTGGACACCTACGAAAAGGATACCTGACGAGCGTAACAGAGGCAAGGACAAGAAGACCGTCGAACTACGATCCCGGGGGCTCTGTAGGGGGCGTATCCATGCCTCTCGGCAGTCTCCTCGTTCCCCTCATCAAGTCTTCGCGCGGTAACGGGTGATCGCTCCACTCAGCAAGATCGGCCATGGATTCGATAACCTGTTCTTCTACGGGCCGGGTAGTCCAGGGAACCGTCTCGTGGTCCTCTTGACAATCCACGCAGTATTCGGCGTCAGGCATGGCTTGCAGACGCCCGGGGCTCAATTCTTTGCCACAAGAAAGGCAATATCCGTAATTTCCATTGCGGATCCTATCCAAAGCCCTGTCCACGCTCTGGAGCCGGTCTTCCAGCCCCTCCTTCAGCCCCAGATCCTTCTCGCGCTCGAAAGTCTCCAGCCCCTGCTCGGCTTCGTGTTGGTCGTAAGATGAGAGTTCGCCGGTGTTGAACTTCTGCGGTTCGGAAAACGTCTGTTGAACTATGCCATTAAGGCCTTCCTCCGTCGATGACCTTTTCTCGAGTAGCAATTTCTCGTAGTGCCGCAACTCGCTTTCTCTCAAAAAAGATGCCCCCCAATTTACGTCTTGCCCCTAACGTACTGCTCTATTATCCAAACGAGCTCGCCCAGGAAACCTCCGACCACGGGAAGGTTGGCCACAAATGTCCTGGTGAGCAAGAAGATTATGAGCCCGGTTAGAAGCGTGAACCCGAAAGCCATACCCACGCCTCTCATGAGTCCCGCCAAGAGGTTCAGGTAGATCAGGCGCCTCGGGGTGTTCAGGAG
>CAZMEF010000076.1:3687-7979 GCA_964565305.1 uncultured Eubacteriales bacterium
AGGAGTTGAACGTATTCGGCTATCTGTGCCCTTTCCAAAGAATCGGAAACGGCTTGCAAAGTCCTTCTAAGGCTCCGCGCCCCGCGATCGCCGGTCCCGGCCTCCCCATCGGGCGCACGAGCTTCCGGTGCATCCCCGGGCAGGGATATGCGAGACATGGGTTTGCCCGCCCCCTTTCGGAACTGCGCGCTATTTCCCTTAGGTTGCGCAGGATGGGGCCTGAGAATGCCGGACGGCGGGTAGAGGCCTCCTAGAGACCGCCGTCCGGGCCTTTCCCGGCTTCTTCCGCATATCCCAGAATTCTCTCCATGGTCTTCTTTCTCAGCCTGTCGATGCCCGCGAAGTCCATATTGGGGGCGTAGAAGCGTTCGAGCGCGTCGTGGTACTTGCGCGCCTGGCCGATGTACCCGATTGCCGCCCCGAAGAGGGAGTTGAACTGGTTTTCAGCAAGTTCGGCGTATTGGCGGTGACTCTCTACTACAGAGGCGTCTCTGCACTCGTCCATGTCCAGGATGATGTCCCTGGGACCGGGCACGTAAGTATGGGGGTGAATGGATTTGGTCAGCACGAGCGAAAGACCGGGCACAAGGAGATGCTCGACCTTTTGCGGATGCAGCGGGCAGTAATAGGCTTCCACGAAAAGCCCGCGCTCCATAGCGGCGTCCTTGACCTTTTGCAGCAACACGGACTTTCCGGTGCCCGGCGCCCCCTGGATGACGTACCTGGTGGTACAGGGAGCCACGATGGTGTTCAGGTAGTTCACCATCCCGTCGGAAGTGATGGCGCTCGCGAAAAGGCGCCTGTCCTTCCCCGGCTTCTTGGCGACCGGCATTCCGCCGAGATTGCCGGCTATGACCCTATCGGCGATGATGTTAGCCGTGCCGAAGTCCATGGCTTCGACGTTGGCGCTTTCCCAATCCTCGTACACGATCTGGGCCGCCTTGAGATAGCGGTACGCGCGTTTGAACACCGATTGTATGCCTTTTTGGCATTCCAGGATTTCCGGTTTGCTGGCCCTCACCGATTCTTCGTGCCAGAATTCACCTAACCAGATGATCTCATCGACGGCGCCCGGCACTCGCGGGTCCACGACGTGAGGCCACGTCCCATCCAGAAGGCCCACCCCTATTTCCGGGAAAACGACGCCGTCCACCGCTGTGTTGTCGGCCGAACAGTGGTGCACTTCGACGTCGTAGCCGCGGTCGGACATCTCGCGCGCTATGCTGGTCATGAACGTGGATTTCCCGACGCCCGGGCCTCCCTTGATCACAAAGATCCGCCTGGCATCTTCGGGCAAAATGTGATCGTAGTACGAGAAAAAACCATCCGGCGTGTTGTTGCCGGGGAAAACCCTCTTGACGCTGCCCCTTTGAAACAAAACGGACTCCCCCTCCGCATCTTTTGACGACCAAACGGACGTGAGGCATCTTATTCCGGCCGCCCGAAAGTAGTGAAAAGGTGCGATAATGACGCTATAACGTGGGAAAGGATTGCTTGCGCCGTGAAGACCGGATCCGTCTTTCTCGTTGGAATCTGCCTTTTTGCTCTATGCGCGCTTTACTCCGCCCAGTCGGTCGCCTTCAACGCGTCATTCTACACTTCGTTTTGGGCGGTGTCCGATGTGCCGGACGACGCGGGAATGTCGTTGGGCGATTTGGAGCGCGCCGGCGAGGCCTTACGCGCCTACTTCCGGGGGACCAAAGACACGCCCCAGATAAGCGCAACCGTGGAGGGAGGCGAGCGTTTCCTCTACAACGAGAAGGAACTTGAGCATCTTTCCGACGTGAAGGGCTTGTTTTCCTCGGGCTTTTTGGCTCAGAGAATCGCCATGGCGGCCGTCATGTCCGGCCTGGCGTATCTTCTCTTGATCAAAAAAGACGACCGGACTCTGGGGTCCGGCATGATCCTGGCCGGGGCCCTTGGCCCGATCGTCTTGCTGTTCGTAACCTTATCCGCAAAGAAGGACTTCACGGCCTGGTGGACGAGATTTCACTTGTTGACCTTCGTCAACGACCTCTGGCTACTTGACCCGGAGAAAGACTGGCTCATCAGGATGTTCCCCGAGCAGTTCTTCTATGATGCCGTGAAAGGCGTCGCCGTAAGGTTCGCGGTAGCCTCCGTGGCCTTCCTAGCCCTCGGCCTTGTCGTACGCTACCGCCCCTCCCACCACCGTCATGAGAACTTCTAGGTCCTTGATCTCTTCCGGCGGCACGCTGAACGGGTCTTGCGACAAGACGACGAAATCGGCCAGTTTCCCGGGCTCAAGGGTGCCCTTGATGTTCTCCTCAAAGGCGGCATATGCCGCCCCCACGGTGAAGAGGTGTAGCGCTTCTTCCACAGTTATCCGTTCGTTCGGGTAGAAACCGCCCCTGGGCGACCCTTCCATATCCTTTCGGGTCACGGCGGCGTAAATGCCGTAAAGAGGATCTGCCGGTTCCACGGGGCAGTCCGAGCCGCCCGCCATCGGAATTCCCGCCTTCAACATGGTCCTCCACGCGTACGACGACCGCATCCTCCAGCCTACGTGGTCCTGTGCCCATCGCATGTCGGTGGTGATGAATTTGGGCTGGACATCGGCGACGACCCCCAGCCGCTTCATTTCGCTGATGAGATTCGGCGAGAGTATTTGCGCGTGCACGATCCTGTGCCTTGGGTCCGATTTGGGCAGGCGCGACTGCGCGTCGTTTATGGCCTCCAGGCTTATCCTCAACGCCCTATCTCCGATGGCGTGGATCGCCACTTGCATCCCCAGGATATGCGCCAGGTAAACCCACTCTTTGATCGTTTCCTCTGAATTCACCAAAATGCCCGATGTGGTCGGATCGTCGCTATACGGCTCTTCTAGAGCCGCCGTGCGCCCGCCCAAAGACCCATCGGTGAACAACTTGACGGAACCGATTCGGAAGTAATCGTCGCCGTCACCTGTGCGAAGAGGCGTCTCCACTAGTTCCTTCAGAACCGGCACGGGCAAATCCCAGTAGATCCTAAGCGGCAGCCCCGACTCGCGCGCCATCTTGTAGGTTTCAGTGACGCCTTTGACGCCCATGTAATCGTCGTTTGTGTGGACGGACGTAATGCCCCGCGCAAGCAAGTATCTCATGGCATCTTTTGTGGCCTCTAGCACGGCGTCCGGCCCTGTTTCGGGTATGACCTCGCGGACAAGGCCCTGGGCCGACTCCCTGAGTATCCCGGTCGGGTCCCCGTATGAATCCTTGTCGATGGCGCCACCCAAAGGGTCAGGTGTGTCCTTCGTGATTCCCGCCAGCTCCAAAGCCTTGCTCGAAAGGACTGCGAGATGCCCGCACGCCCTTGTGAGGCAGACCGCCCTGCCCTGCCCCGCTTCGTCTAAATCCCTTCGGTTCGGGAAGCGCTTCTCCTTGAAAAGACCTTGCTCCCATCCCCTGCCCAAAATCCATCCGTCCGGAGCGGTCTTTTCCGCCCTGGCCCGGACAGCGTCCTTCAGCTCGCCTATCGATCTGACCTCGGAAAGAGAGACGTTCCTGAGCCCCAAGCCGAGCCCCATCAGGTGTAAGTGGCTATCGATGAACCCGGGAAGAGCCGGCCTCCCGCCGAGGTCCACGATGTCGGGGACCACACCGGAAGGGAAAGCGTCTTTTGCGGCCTCCCTGTCTCCGACGTAGATCACGCGGCCCCGGTACGTCGCCACCGCTTCTCGTTTCCTGATCTCGTTGGGCAAGATGTGAAAGTCGCCGTTTTGGAAGATCCTCGCTACCGGAGTCAAATTCATCACCACTCTCTTTTTGCGTTCGAATCTCTCAACTCTCCGACATAGCTCTGCGAACGGCCGAACGCGCCAAAATGGAAGTCGCGTCGATAACTGGGATCCCAAGGTCGCCCTGGTGAAGAATGAGAGGGATCTCCGTGCATCCCGATATGACCGCCTCGGCGCCCAACTCCTCAAGAAGCGCCCCTTGGGCAAGGGCAAGCCTCCTGCCTGTGGCGAGATCTCCGCCTTTGACAGCGTAGATGGCATCCATCACGAGGGCCTGATTGGTCTCGTCCGGGAGCAACGTCTCGATCCCTACCTCGTCGAGTGCCTTTTCGTAAAGGTGCGTGAGTATCGTCCCTGTCGACGCCAAAAGGCCCGCTTTCTTGACTTTTCCCGATAGCTCCTTGGCGACCTCGCGCATGATGTGCATGACAGGCACGCCGACTGCCCGGTCCACGTCCTCATAGAAGTAGTGCGCCGTGTTGCACGGTATCACTATGAAAGAGGCGCCCAGTAGTTCGAGGTTCTTCGCTCCGGCTATGAGAAGTGGCCTGGGGTCCTC
>CAZMEF010000077.1:0-1409 GCA_964565305.1 uncultured Eubacteriales bacterium
CGCAACAGATGCCTGAGCCTATAGCCAGAGCGGCGCAAGAACAATGGAACAAATTGTCGACTTTTGTCGCAAGCGTCGTGGCCGGCGCGGGGGGAATCGTGACAGGAGTGCCTGTCTTCGTGGTCATGCTCATGTTCACGATGCTTTCCGCCTATTTCGTTATGCGGGACCGGGCCCAAATTGCCGCTTTCATGAAGACCCTCGTTCCCGCCAACGCGTTTGAAAGCGTCAAACATGTGGAACTCGACATCTTAGGCGGCGTAGCCGGTTTTGTGAGAGCCCAAGCCCTCTTGGTAGTCCTGACCATGGTCGTAAACGTGCTGGCGCTCACGCTTCTGGGTTCGCGATACGCCGTCGCTTTGGGCATCCTGCTCGCTGTCATTGACATCTTGCCTGTCGTCGGGCCGGGGCTCATCTACCTGCCTTGGATTCTCTACCAGGCGATATGGGGGTCTGCCGGCATGGCCATAGGGCTCGCCGTGCTGTACGGGGCAGTCTCCATCCTCCGTCAGGTGGCCCAGACGCACTTGGTGGGCCGTGAATTCGGCCTTCACCCTTTGGCGACCCTTTTGTCCCTTTACGCGGGTTACCGGCTTTTCGGAGCCGCGGGCCTTCTTTACGGGCCTTTCACGGCCCTGATAGTCAAAGGTCTCTGGGTGTCCGGCCTGATCCCGCACGAGGACGGTGGCCCCGCTTGAGACGAGTAGCCGTACTCGGATCGACAGGCTCCATCGGAACCCAGGCTCTGGACGTTATCAGGCGAAACTGCGATCTGAAAGTGGTAGCCATTTCCGCGGGCAGGCGGTGGGAGGACGCTCTAGCGCAAGCCAGGGAGTTTGAACCCGAGGCCTTGGCTCTGTCCGATCCCGAGGCCGCGGCGAGGGCGCAAAGTGCGAGAGGGACCTACGGTCTGCAGAACCTCAAGATCATAGGCGGCGAAGAGGCGGTTCAAGCGGTCGCGCGTTGGGGTTCGGCAGACGTAGTGCTGCATGCCGTGCCCGGATTCGATGGAATCGGCCCTCTTCTGGCTTCCTTGGAAGAGTCAAAGAGGGTGGCGTTTGCCGGCAAGGAATCGCTTGTCTCCGCGGGGGACCTGGTCGCCTCCTATATCCGCAAGGACCCTGAGCGGTTCATCCCCGTGGATTCCGAGCATTCCGCTATATTCCAGTGCCTCCTCGCGGGTGCGCGCCCAGAAGTTTCGGAGATCGTGCTGACGGCGTCCGGCGGCGCTCTCCGCGACAAAAGTTACGAGGAAATGAGGGACGTAAGTCCAGAGGAAGTGCTAAGGCATCCCACTTGGAAGATGGGGAAGAAGGTCACTGTCGATTCGGCGACCTTGTTCAACAAAGCTTTGGAGGTCATGGAGGCGCATTACCCGGACGACAACCCGATCCCGACGATCGTCAAGT
>CAZMEF010000077.1:1419-7962 GCA_964565305.1 uncultured Eubacteriales bacterium
GGGTCGGTTACGACCGCATAAAGGTCGTATTGCACCGGCAAAGCATAGTTCATTCCATGGTAACTTTTCGAGACGGCTCGACCGTAGCCCAAATGGCGAGGCCCGACATGAGGCTTGCCATATCCTACGCGCTGACATATCCCGAAAGATGCGATGGCGTGGTGCCGTCTCTTAGTCCGTATACGGGAACGCTTAGTTTTGAAGAAATCGCCCTGGACAGGTTCCCCGCCTTGTCGCTGGGTTACAAAACCAAAAAAACAAAAGACACCACTCCATGCGGGGGGCACCGCTCCGTGTGCCGTGTCCGCGGCAGACGAGCTCTTGGTGGAATTGTATCTTGATGGAAGCATAGGCTTTCTAGATATATACGGGTGCATGGACCAGGTACTGCGAGAGCACAAGGTGGTGCCCGTCGCGGGCACAGACGTGTTGATCGAGACGCGGGACCGCGTGAAGGATGTTGTGAACCAATTTGCGGCATTGAGGAGACGATAGAGTTGCAGTTAGCCGTATCGGTGTTCATTGTCGGGGTGCTCATCGCGTTTCACGAATTGGGGCATTTCCTCGCCGGAAGGCTAATGGGAGTGTACATACACGAGTTCGCCATCGGATTTGGCCCTGTCATCTACACCCGTCAGAAGGATGAAACCCGCTTCACGCTTCGCTTAATACCGCTTGGCGGTTTCAACCGGTTTGCGGGCGAAGACCCGAATCGCGAGGAAGACAGCGTCATTCCTAAAGAAAGGCTTCTTCCGAACATATCTCCCGGAAGAAGGGCCATCGTCATAGCGGCCGGCCCTATTTTCAACCTGCTCGTGGCGGCTTTGGCTTTCTTCATCGTTTTCTCCTTCGTAGGCGTGGAGACCGCAACCAACCGGGTCAATGAGGTTTTGCCCGGCTATCCCGCGGAGACGGCCGGTTTGCTCCCGGGCGACGCTATAGCGGCGGTTTCAGGCGAGCCTACCGAAACCTGGGAGAAGATGGTCTCCGCCGTCCAAGTGAACGCGGGCCGGCAAGTAGAGCTGACCGTCGTTCGGGACGGCCAACGGATTTCACTGTCGATCACGCCCATCGAGATGAACGGCGTCGGGGTTATCGGGGTTAGACCCGAATCCGAGACAGTCCGCGTGGGACTGCTCCAAGGGTTTGTGGAGGGCTTCAAAGAGACTTATCAGTTCAGCGTTGCTTGGATTGCCGGGATCATCGCCATGATCGTCGGCAAAGCGCCCGCCGATGTCACCGGACCTATCGGCATGACTCAGATCCTGGGCGAGGCCGCGCGCATGGGCTTAGGACACCTCCTTTACTTCGTGGGCATCTTTTCGGCGAACCTCGCGCTTTTCAACTTCTTGCCTTTTCCCGCTTTGGATGGCAGTAGGCTTATCTTCTACGGCATCGAGGCGATCCGGGGGAAACCCATCAACCCCGAAAAAGAGAGCCTGGTGCACTTCCTCGGCTTCTTCTTGTTGATGGCGCTTTTCGTGTTCGTGACTTTCAAAGATATCATCCGTCTAGTGAGGTAAAGCCATGTCCGTCCCAATTCCAAACCGTCTGTTCAGGCGGCGCGTCGCCACGCCCGTAAGGTGTGGAGCCATCACGATTGGCGGCGAGAGCCCCATTTCCATACAGACCATGACCATGACCGATACGCGGGATGTAGACGCGACCGTCGCTCAGATCCGGTCGGCCGTCGAAGCAGGCGCGGATATAGTCAGGGTGGCAGTCCTCGACCAAGAAGCCGCCGGCGCAATCCGGTCGATCAAGCGACAAGTCACCTGTCCGATCGTAGCGGATATCCACTTCGATTACCGTCTGGCCATCGCCGCTTTGGAAAGCGGCGCCGACAAAGTGAGGGTCAACCCGGGCAACTTCGGCGATCCCGAGCACCTGTTGAAGGTCGCCCTAGAGGCCAAGCGGCGGGGAGCGTCCATCCGTCTCGGGGTGAACAGCGGTTCGGTCGGCAAAGAGATTCTCAAGAGATTCGGCTCACCCTGCCCGGAGGCTATCGTCCAAAGTGCCGTCGAAAGCCTTTCGTACCTGGAGGATCGGGGCGCCTCGGGCATCGTCCTCTCTTTGAAGTCGTCAAGCGTCCCCGACACTGTGAAAGCGTACGCGTTGATGGCCGAAAAGACGGCCTGGCCGTTTCATATAGGGATAACCGAGTCAGGCCCGGGCGTTTACGGGGTCATCAAGTCGAGCGCGGGGATAGGGGCTCTGCTCGCTCTGGGGTTGGGAGACACGGTGAGGGTGTCCCTGAGCGGGCCCTGCGAAGAAGAGGTCAAGACGGCGCAGGAGATACTGCAGGCCGCGGGAGCGGCATCCTTCCGGCCGGACATAATATCCTGTCCTACTTGCGGGAGGACTCAGGTGGATCTGATCCCTGTAATCGAAGCCATAACCGAAAAGGTCAAAGGGCTCAAGGCGCCTTTGAAAATAGCGATCATGGGATGCCCCGTAAATGGTCCCGGAGAGGCGCGTGAAGCGGACCTCGGAATTGCTTGCGCTCGCGACGGGGGCATCCTTTTCGCACACGGTCAAATCCTGCGCAGGGTAGGCTCGGAGGAAATGATCCCTTCGCTCCTGAATCTCATAGATGAAGAGATCAGGTCGCGGGGGTTCTACTAATGAGTAGTGTTCTTGTTCTGCCGGGCTCTTCGGAGCTCGTCCTGGGCAGCATGGTAAGCGTGGGAGAGGTTGCGGGTGCGGATCTTCTGGATCTGCTCGTGCTCCAATCGGTGAATGTGGAAGTGGCGGAAAGCTCTTGGACCGTCGCTCTGGAGGCTAAGAGCCCTAAAGAATGGGCAAAAGCGGCAAAAGCGCACGAAAGGGGAGTTCTCGACTCTGTTCTTGTCGTCGCTCGCCAGGAAATACGCAAGAAGGTCGATGGGCTTGAGACGGTCAAGTGGGCGCTTTCCGAGACTTTGCAGAAAGGCTTCAAAGAGCCTCCGCCCAAAGGGTCCGATGGAGAGTCTGGGCCTGTCCGGCGACGGCGCGGCGCTCCCGGCTCTAAGGGTCCCCTGTCGCGCGAGGACGCGATGCCTTTATCAAGGGTCACGGGCGGAGAAAAAGGCAAGATTACTGTGTTCGGGAAAGTATGCGAGGTCAGTTGGCGGCAAAACCAAGCGGGACGGTTTGACGGGACCTACGTGATAACAGACACGGTGGACGCCATCCGCGTCCGGTTGCCGTTTCAGGAGAAGAAAAGGGAAGACATCGAGCCGGGGGCGTTCATAATCGCCAGGGGAAAGCCGGATGTGGACAGATTTGACGGAGACCCCCTCGTGGTTGTGACGAACCCCAACGAGATCGAAACACGCGATCCCGAAGCGCGTTGCGATCCGGCTCTCGAAAAAAGGGTTGAGCTACACCTACACACGAAAATGAGCGCCATGGATTCGGTCCTCGACGTTGAATCCGCGGTCGCCCGCGCCGCAATGTGGGGCATGCGGGCCATAGCCGTGACTGATCACGGGGTCGTCCAATCCTTTCCGGCTGCCGCGACGAGCGGAGCCAAACATGGAGTCAAAATCATCTACGGCGTCGAGGGGTACCTCGTCGAGGACGACGACCCGAAAGGGCAGCCACACCATGTCGTGCTTTTGGCAAAGGATAGGACAGGCCTTCGAAACCTTTACGAGATCATTTCGGAATCCCATCTGAAGCATTTCTACAGAACGCCCAGGATACCGAGAGGGCTCCTTTCCGCTAAACGGGACGGGCTTTTGGTAGGAAGCGCGTGCGAAGCGGGGGAGATGTATCGCGCCCTTCTTGCAAAGAGACCGGTCGAAGAGCTTGAGGAAATCGTCGCGTTTTACGACTACGTGGAGATTCAGCCGCTGGACAACAACGCTTTTCTAGTTGAATCCGGAGTCGTTCCCGACAAGCGGGAGCTGGAACGCCTGAATATCGCGCTTTACGAGCTGGCCCGCGACGCGGGGAAGCCCTGCGTTATGACGTGCGACGTCCACTACCTTGACCCCGAAGATGAGATCTACCGCACGGTCCTTCTCGCCGGAAAAGGGATGGCGGAAGGAGAGAGAACGACTCCCGTCTACTTCAGAACTACAGACGAACTGATACGGGAGACGGCGAAGTATCTCGGCGATGGAGCGGCCATCGAGGTCGTCGTGAAGAACACAAACGCCATAGCGGACATGGTGGAACCTTTACTTCCGGTGCCTGAAGGCTCTTATTTTCCTTCGCTGCCCGGGGCGGATGAGGCGCTTAGAGAGGCCGCTCTTCGCGGAGCCCGCCGGATCTACGGGGATGAGCTTCCGGAGGTAGTGAAGGCGAGGCTCGATAAGGAGCTCTCGGCCATTATCGGCAACGATTACGCTTCTCTTTACGTTATCGCCATCCGGATGGTCGAAAAGTCTATGGGCGACGGGTATCTGGTCGGGTCCAGGGGGTCCGTGGGGTCGTCGCTGGTGGCGCGCTGCACCGATATCACAGAAGTGAACCCGTTGTCGCCCCACTACGTGTGCCCCGAGTGCCGATTCAGCGACTTCACTCCGGAGCCTTCATCCGGCTCCGGCTTTGACTTGCCCTCAAAGTCTTGCCCGAAGTGCGGAGCGGATCTCCGGCGGGACGGCCAAGACATCCCCTTTGAGTCCTTTATGGGTTTTTCGGGGGAGAAGGTTCCCGACATAGACCTCAACTTCTCAGGCGAGGAACAAGGCGAAATGTTTAAGTTCGCCGAGGAGCTTCTGGGGAAACACAACGTTATCAGAGCGGGCACGATAGGGACTATCGCCAGGAAGACCGCTTTCGGGTTCGTCAGGCATTACGCGGAGGACAGAGGGAAGGAACTCCGCAGGGCCGAGGAAGTGAGGCTTTCGGTGGGGATCGAAGGAGTGAAGCGCACCACCGGCCAGCACCCGGGAGGGGTGATGGTGATTCCAGAGGGCAAAGACATCCTGGATTTCACTCCGGTGCAGTTTCCCGCCGACGACCGACAGGCCGGCGCCATTACGACACATTTCGACTATGACGCGATTTCAGGTCGCCTCGTCAAACTGGACATATTGGGACACGACGATCCTACCGTTCTCAAAATGCTACACAATTTGACAGGAATCGACCCTACGGAAGTGCCCATGGACGATCCCGAGACGATGAAGTTATTCTCCGGTGACGACACCGACGAAGTTTTGGGGATTCCTGAGTTCGGAACGAGATTTGTGAGAAATATGCTGTCCGAGACCAGGCCCACGAGGTTCGCCGACCTGATTCGGATTTCGGGCCTTTCCCACGGTACCGATGTGTGGGCCAACAACGCCAGAGACGTAATCCGCGACAAAACCGCGACGCTGGACAAGGTCATCGCCACCCGGGAGGACATCTTCTTGCACTTGGTGCGGCTGGGCATGGACCCCGCTGCTGCGTTCGGAATCGCCGAGAAGGTCAGGAAGGGTAAGCCGCCCACAGAAAGCGACATCAAAGCGATGAAGGAAGTTGGAACGCCCGGATGGTACATCAACTCGTGCCTCAAGATCAGTTACCTTTTCCCTAAAGCGCACGCGGCGGCGTACGTTATGACCGCTTTTAGGATCGCCTATTTCAAGGTCCACCACCCTGAGGCGTTTGCGGCGGCGTACTTCACGTTTCACGGATCGTCTTTGACAAGCGAAATGATAAGACAGTCTCCCGACGCGTGGAAGAAGTTCGTAGATAGGGTTAACGGGATGTCAGGCACAAAGGCCAAGGAGCAAAACCAAGCCGCGGCATTGGAGGTCGCGTTGGACATGGTCAAACGGGGGGTGGAGTTTGCCGGGCCTTCGCTGAAGCGTTCCGAGGCCACCAAATACATCCTGGACGGAAAGACCCTTATACCGCCCTTCGTCTCTGTACCAGGCCTTGGCGAACAGGCGGCTTCGTCCATCGTTTCTGCCCGGCTTGAGGGCGATTTCTCCTCTATCGAGAATTTCCGAAAACGAACGGGGATCGGTAAGAAAATGTGCGACGTTTTGAAGTCGGAGGGGGTGCTGGAAGGTCTGCCCGAAGGCGAGCAGCCGATGTTGTTTTGATGGGCAAACACCAACGTCATTACCGTTTGCACGTCAGTACCCCGCCGTGTCGTGAACCCGGAGGGTGTTGAACCTGCCTAAGCAGGTGGGTGCCCTCCCGAAAGCTTCTGTGTTCCCGCAACGAACACGGTATACACGCCGCAACGCGGAGTCGAGCTCCCTCTTTCACGGTGTTGGCTCAAACTCACCGTGATCCACGATCACAGCAGGGCTTGCTCATCGATCTTATCACCGTCCAACCGCGAACCGCAAGGCGGCGGGACTTTTTCCGTTAGGAAGATTGTTCCTTCCTTTGCGGCAATACCGTTGCGGACTAGTGGTAGCAGACTTGGTGGTAGCTGACTAGGTGGTAGCTGGCTAGGTGGTTCCTCATCATACCAATTAGAGGTACACTATAGTGGCCGCGTGGCCTGTAGAATTGGCGCATACAGCGGAAGTACCTCGGACGTTGCAGGCCATCGTGCGGTGTCCAAACTGGAGGCATTGACCCATGAGAAAGGCTCTTTCTTTAAGGAAT
>CAZMEF010000078.1:0-7821 GCA_964565305.1 uncultured Eubacteriales bacterium
TCTTGATACTCAGATTCACTTCAAGTACCACAAAACGCTACTTACAGCGAAACTAAGTACCGATTCTCGATAGACGAGTCAAAGACGAGTCAAAGGCGAGTCACGGAGGGTCGGGAGCGAATCGGAGCGTCTTGCCCGCGCAAGAGTCTTCATGGTAGTATCTCTTATCACAAAAAGAAGGGAGCCGTCGAAACATGAGCACTGTCTATGACCCCGGCGGCCGAGGCTGCCGCTAAGAGCCTGTAGCTCCCTTCACCGCAAAAGTGCCGTCCGTGTCCGTGAGCGCAGGTCAACAGCACGTATCGACGCGGAGGTATCCCAAGTGTCTTCCATGTTCAGCGGCTACAAGACGGCGTTTCGTTCTTTCAACGGAAATGTCCGGTCCATCCTAACGTATTTCACGCTCGCCTCGGTGGCCAACGGCGTGATATCTGTCCTATTGAACCTGTATTTCCTCAAGTTGGGGATGGATGAGAACTGGCTCGGTTCGACCGTACTCATCCAATCGCTCTGCCTTGCCTTGATGGTACTTCCCCTCGGGATGCTCGCCGACCGAAAGCCCAGGGAGAAGCTCATCAAGGTCGCGTATTTGCTCCTTGGTTGCTCCTATACCGGATTTGTGCTGTCGCGGCAGCCCGCGACTCTTCTGGGTTTTTTCGCTCTCCAAGGGCTGGGGTCGGCCTTGACTGTGGGTTCGGAAATCCCGTACCTCGCTGAAAACACGCCCATGGAATCTAGGGCCCATCTTTTCTCGCTTACAACGGCCATGAACACGGCGGGATCGGCTCTCGGAATGGCGGTCGGAGGGTATCTGCCCAAGATGTTCGGGATGCTTTTGGGCATGGGTGCGGAAAGCGCGGAATCGTATCGCGCTTCGCTGATATGCGGCGTAACCTTGTTCTGGGCTGCCAGTTTCGCGGTGCTGGCTCTCAAGCGAAGCCCGGCTGGCAGCCCCGGCAACGTGCCCCAATCCAAACGCCTCTCTTTGCGGCTATCAAAGCCCGGAGTCGTCGTCGGCCTCGGCCTGAACCACCTCTTTGTGGCGCTTGCGGCTTCGATGTTTGTTCCCTTCGCCAATGTGATCATGAAGCAGCGATACGCTATGCCCTCTTACACCATAGGTTTGGTGCTGACGGCGCAGAACATAGTCATCTCCCTCGGTTCGCTAATGATCCCCCGTCTATCAGAGCGGTACGGTCACTTGGCCGGCGCGGCCATACTCCAGGTGATGACACTGCCGGCCTACCTCACGTTAGGGTTAGCGCCGAACTCGACGGTGTTTTCCGTGGCATTTGTCATCCGGGGTTTAATGGCCAATATGCCTTATCCGCTCATAGACACGTACACGATGGAAAGCGTCAGCACTTGTGAACGAGGAACGGTTAACGCCCTCGTCAATCTCATGCGGAACCTTGTGTGGGCTCTTGGCGGCAAAATAGGTGGTATGCTGCTGCGACAACGGTCTTACTCGCTGCCGATCCTTATGGCGTGCTGTTCGTATTGTCTTGCGGCGGGAGTTTTGGTTGTGATGGTGAGGAAGAGGCACCTGAGGTACCCGATGGGCCAATCGCGCATGCAGGACTTGCCTTAGTCCCTTCGTGGGTCACGAAGGGCGCGTGGTAAGATACTGTCAACGACGCTACGCAAGGGGGCACTCACGTGGACGAACGGCTGACGCTACTCAGGGACATGACGGAATTGCCCGGCGTCCCGGGCTACGAGGAGGAAGTCGCAGACTACATAGCCGCCAAAATGCGGCCCTACTCCGAGGTTACGAAGGACAATCTCGGAAGCGTGATATGCAAGAAGGTTGGAGACTCGGATAGGCCCAGGATCATGCTTGTGGGCCATATGGATGAAGTCGGCGGGATGGTAAGTTACATCACTAAAGAAGGCGCAGTCAAGTTTCAGGTTCTGGGCGGGCTTCTCGAACAGGTATCGCAGGCTCAGCGTTTCATCATCAAGACTTCATCAGGGGACGTGCTGGGGGTCACGGGCACGAGACCGCCCCATATCCAGAAGCCCGAAGAGCGCGTCAAGGTTCCTGACCGGAGCGCCATGTTCATAGACGTAGGCGCGTCGTCCGCGGAAGAGGCAGAAGGGATGGGTATTGTTCCGGGGGATCCGGTCATACCCCACTCTCCCTTCGCGGTTCTGAAGAACCCCAAGTATCTGCTGGGCAAGGCGTTCGACGACAGGGCCGGGTGCGCTATCTTTATGGAAGTCATCAAGTCGCTCCACGGCTCAAAGCATCCGAATACAGTCTACGGCGTGGGTACAGTCCAAGAAGAAGTCGGCACCAGGGGCGCCACAACGAGCGGCGCGGCCGTGGATCCTGATATCTGCATAGTGCTCGAGTTCGACATTCCGGGAGACACGCCCAACGTCGCGGAGTGGGAAGGGCGCGTGCGGCTTGGAAAAGGACCGGGCATCCTGGTGTACGACAACTCGCTCATAGCGCACAGGCGCCTAAGGGACTTCGTAATCAGGACTGCCAAATCAGCCGGAATCCCTCTGCAATTCGGGTTCATGCCCGGAGGAGGCAACGATGGCGGAAAAGTCCAGGTTAACAGGACGGGAGTGCCCACTCTTCCGATTACGATACCCGTGCGATACGGCCACTGCCACACGTCGATCATGCATCGGGATGACTTCGACATGGCGGTAACACTCGTGACGGAAATAGTGAAAGAACTCGATGAGGCGACGGTGAAGGCCATAAAAGGGTCGTCCGTCGGGTAACTCAAGCGGCAGGCGGTTCTGGCATACCGCTAGTTGTGCATACCGCTAGTTGTGCTTACCGCTAGAACAGAAGCCGGATGACCCTCGCCGGTCGTCCCTTCTGTTTTCCGGCGTGCTTGCCGGCGACCGTCGCGCACTTGTTGTCCGTAAGCCGTTCGATTATGCGGTTGACCGTCCGCGTCGTCACCTCTAGCGTCTCGGCCAGTTCCGAGGAGGTGAAAAGGGTTGAGTTCCGGGTTCGGGACGCCCGATGGAGGCGGTTTAGCGTGCTCACGCTCAGCCCTGTCGCTCTCGCGACATCCAAGAGGCGACTCTCGGTGACACTGTCTTCGGGAAAGCGGCCGCTTTTCGGAATCGTGGGACCGATGAACTGCGTAGAAGACAAAGCGACTACCGTGTTGGCGCCTCTGTGAGTAGTTGTGCGGTTCAGCGCTACAAGAGCGTTTGATTGCGCCTCGCTCACCGTTTCGCCGCATCCGATGCCGATGGACGCGTCAAACGCCGTTTCACGGCTTATGCTTTCCATGATGCCGATGTCAACGAACTGATTAGTGGCATTCTGAAGGAGAAGGCGGCTGCAGAGGATCAGATATTCCCAGCGACCGAGGCAAAACATGGCGCCGTCAAGCTTCTCGGCGTAAACTGTCATCAGTTTGGCCGCGTTGCCCAGTTCATCGATCTCGCGGATGGGTATCTCCCCGTAGAACCTGTACTTTTCCTTGTACCGCAATTTGATGTGAATCACCGCTACGGAGCAAGTATCCTGCGTCTTCAGCCTGTACCGGAGCATGAGGTTCCTTATTTCGTGGACGAATGATTCTGCCGTCGGGCTGATCACCGTAGCGGGGATGTTCATTTTGAGCAAGGAAAGGTATACGTCTGTAACGTTTGTTACGCAAAGCTGGGCACCGTCTTGGCAATGCCTAAGATGTTGGGCCAGGGTGTCGTTGACCATACCGTCTTGTCCGGAATCTGTGGTGACGGCGTGTATGGTCAGGTCGTCTTCGGGAAGGCCAAGCGTCCGAAACGCCTCTACGGTTGAGCTCCGGTCGAAGGTGTCCACGCTGATGTTTGTGGGCTTTATGCCGTACCGCAGGCTCGCTTTTAGGAGGCTTATCAATAGGTGCGAACTATCGATGTCAACATAACGTACCGGCACTGTGTGATGGAGCCGTCCCGAAATCATAAGATAAGGATCGCGTCTGGAGTAAAGGATTCCGTCGCACTCGGTCTGCAGTTTGGCAATGCGTCCCACCGCATCTGTGATGATGTCGTCGTTTCCGAACTCCACAGCGTGAACTTCGACATCGTCAAAATACTCCCGTACCAGCCCGGCAATTGTCTCCAATGTTTCCTTATGCCCGACAACGCCTAACCTGAAAGTCATAAGGCATCTCCTTTGGGACCGCGATCGCTTTCCGAGAGCAGGGTCTATGCCATCATACATTTGGGACAATTTTCAGTCAATATACGGACACGTCTTCTGCAGTCATAATCAAATCAGGCGGACGACCCGCATTCGTCCACCAGACCAAAGACGGGAGGACGACAGAATGGCCAAGTATGTGCCCGAGCCTTTCAAGATCAAGATGGTAGAACCGCTGACCCTTACGACCCGCGAAGAACGGGAGCAGTACCTCAAGAACGCGGACTACAACCTTTTTTCTTTGAAGAGCGATCACGTTTACATAGACATGCTGTCCGACAGCGGCACCGGCGCCATGAGCGACAGCCAGTGGTCCGCCATGTTCAAAGGCGATGAAAGTTATGCGGGAGCGCGCGGTTACTACCGCCTTATGGACGCTGTGAAGGATATCTTCGGCTACCGGTTTGCCCAACCCGTTCACCAGGGCCGCGCCGCAGAAAAGGTCTTGCTTCCGTGCCTGCTCAAAGAGGGACAGTATTCGGTCGCTAATATGCATTTCGACACAACCAGGGGACACGTGGCCCTCTGCAAGGCGATCGTTAAGGATATGGTAGTGCCCGAAGCCAGAGACACGGTGAACTACGCGCCGTTCAAGGGCAACATGGACATCGCCGGTTTGAGGGCGTTCATCGACCATGTCGGATGCGACAAAGTCGGCGTCATCATAATGACCATAACCAACAACACGGCGGGCGGTCAGCCCGTCTCCATGGAGAACATACGGGAGACGGCGAAGGTCGCCAAGGAATACGGGATTCCCATGATCATCGATGCCGCGCGATTTGCGGAGAACGCCTACTTCATCAAGACCCGGGAGCCCGGATACGCTGACAAATCCATCATCGAAATAACTCGCGAGGCGTTCGGTTACGCCTGCGCTTTCAGCATGTCCGCCAAAAAGGACGCCATAGTGAACATGGGCGGGCTCGTCGGGGTGAAAGACGACGAAAGACTATTCGAGGCCGTCAAAGGCCTGACAGTTCCGTACGAGGGCTTCGTCACTTACGGGGGTCTTGCCGGTAGGGATCTGGAGGCCCTGGCTACGGGGCTCTACGAGGGCACAGAGGTCGACTTCCTGCGATACCGAATCGGGCAAGTGGAGTACTTAGGGGACGTCTTGAGGGAAGCGGGCGTACCGATCCAATACCCCGTCGGAGGGCACGCCATTTTCATCGACGCCAAACGAATGCTGCCTCATATCCCGTATTTCGAGTTCCCCGCCCAGGCGTTGGCGTTAGAACTCTATCTGGAGGCCGGAATCCGGGGATGCGACATAGGTTCGTACATGTTGGATCCGGACCCGATCACAGGCGAGCAGCCTGAGAGCGAAATGGAGTTCACCCGCCTCTGCCTGCCCAGAAGGGTATACACCAAGGCGCATCTCGATCTTGTCGCCGAGGCGGCTGTGAATGTCAAAAACCGTGCCAAAGAGGTAAAAGGCTATGAGGTCACCTGGCAGCCAAAAGTGTTGCGCCACTTCACGGCGAAACTCAGGCCGCTAAAATGAGGTCCAGAGCATGAGGCTCCGAATATGCTTGACACGTCGCGGCCGTGAGAATAACATTCACGCAAAGACCGTGATGGGGAGGAGTAATCGGGAGCGTCTGGTTTCAGAAAGGGAGACATTTTTGATGAGAGTCTCCCAGCCAGAACCCGGTGAATGGGCCCCGGAGTCGCCGGCCGAAAACCACAGTAGGCTTGGACGGTTGCCACCGTTATCGGGCTACGGTATCAAGTTCCTTGGGTACCGGAAAAGAGACGCACGGGTATTTTCGTGCATAAAGGGTGGCACCGCGGACAAGACCCGCCCCTTTTCGGGACGGGTTATTTATTTGGGTCGAAACGGGGGTCGTCATCGGGCATGCGAGTAATTGACAGAACAGAAGTCGAACGGATTCTGGACATGAGGAGTTGTATCGGGCTGATGAGGGAGGCGCTAGTCGCCCTCTCGAACGGCGACGCCAAACAGATCGTGCGTCCTGTTCTTCCGCTCTACGGGCCAAACGCGCTCGGAATGATGCCCGCGTATTTTTCTTCTCGAAAGATTGCCGGGGTCAAGATACTGTCGGTGTTCCCCGAGAACTACCTCCGGGGGATCCCATCTCACCAGGGGCAGATGCTTGTGTTTGAGACAGATAACGGCTGCCTCAAGGCGATCGTCGACGCGGATTCCCTGACAGGAATCCGGACTGCCGCGGCGTCGGCGGCAGCGACAGATGCCTTGGCGGGCCCCGACGCTTGCCGGCTAGCCATATTGGGCGCGGGCACCCAAGGGAGGAGCCACTTGGAGGCCATCCGTCTCGTTCGGGACCTGAAGGAAGTTACGGTGTGGGACATACGGCCCGACGCGGCCCTTCGCTACGCCGGGGAAATGGGCCGCAAGACAGGTCTCAAAGTTAAGGCATGCGACAGCGCCGCGGAAGCCACGGAGCGCGCCGATATCATATGCACCGTGACGCCATCTCGAGACCCAATCCTGCACTTGTCCGACGTCCGGCCCGGCGCCCACATAAACGCCGTGGGTGCCTGCACGTCTACGGTTCGCGAGATTTCGGCGGACCTTATGGCATCGGGTCGGCTTTTTGTCGACTGGAAGCCCGCCGCTCTGGTCGAAGCCGGGGACTACCTGCTTGCGCTGCAAGACGGGGCTATCTCAGAGGGGCACATCCTGGGGGAGATGGGACAGGTCTTGTCGGGCTACGTTCCCGGCAGGGTCAAAGACTCTGACATCACTATCTTCGAGGCGTTGGGGCAGGCGCTCGAAGACCTTATCGTCGCGGACTTTGTAGCAGAAGCCTTGCAGTAGGCGAAAGGGGGGATTTGCGTGATTCCATATGATTTTGGCTTGACCGAAGACCAGAAACTTCGTGCCGAAAGGCTGCACGCCGGTAGCGTTGTCATAGACATGCTTTTCCAAGGCCCCATCGGCACGTACGCCCTGCCCCCGGAACTCGAAGACGAGCTGTTGGTCCTCGCCAAGGAAAAGCACCCTTGCGATGAAGTGGCGCAGGTCAACTTCGCGAACGGGCTCATCCGCAAATGGTACGTAGACGGCCGCCTTTCGGATCTTTACAAAGAGTGCTGGTACGAAAGCGGGATCACAGCCGCTTGCAGGCAGCTCGGAATCTCCGACAAAGACTCGCTTCTTCGCAGCATGGCGGAAATCCAATGTGAGTTTGACCACAAAAAATGGCTCATCAAAGCGCGGCACAAAGAAGAGATCGAACGCGCTCACAAAGAGGGGCTCAAGGCAGGCATTGTGACCAGCCAGGAATCGCTAGGTTACGGTAAGGATCTTGGGCTGCTGGAACTCGCCTACGACTTCGGTCTGCGAGTGCAACAACTTTCGTACAACAACCACAATCTCGTCGGCGCGGGATGCATGGAACCTAACGACGCCGGGTTATCGAATTTCGGGATCAGGTTTGTGGCAAAGTTGAACGAGCTTGGCATCATCGTGGACACGGGCCACTGCGGCCGTCAGACCACCCTTGACGCGTGCAAGTATTCCAAGACACCTGTAATCGCCTCGCACACAGGCGCCGAAGCCGTCTATTTCCATGCCCGCTGCAAGTCGGATGAGGAAATGAAGGCCATCGCGGCGACAGGCGGCGTGGTGGGGATGTTCGCTATGCCGTGGTTTACCGCTGCGG
>CAZMEF010000079.1:0-7781 GCA_964565305.1 uncultured Eubacteriales bacterium
GACGGTGCCGGTGTCCGCCGCTATTTCCACGTTCGTGCTGGTCTCCATCTTGACTCGTCTGGGTGGCTGACGATGAGCGACCGCCCGGGCGAAGACAAACCGACGCCGAACGGCAACGACCTCGCCGGCGAAGTTGTCGCCTCTAAAGCGGAGAAGACCATGTTGACGGCTTTGCTCCTGAGTTCGCCCGGTCCGCTCGTTACGGGCATCGCGGTCGCGTCTAGCCGGTCGACGACGCAGATTGCGGATTTTCTAAGGAGAACGGCCGAGCTGGTGGCTCTCTTCGTCTCCTGGCGCGTGTACGGGAAGCTTCAAAGAGCAGGCGCAGCCGCCCAGGAAGTCGCCCCGGATACCCGCCGCAGGATGGAACGGTCCGTCAAACTGTGGATTGGCGGCGTCATGGCTTTCTCCGGCGTGGCGATGTTGATCATTGCCGCGCTCAACTTCTCATCGGACCGCGCCGGCGGGAAAGTTTTGTTGGGGCTAGTCATCGCTATTTTGGGTTTGGCGACAAATGTTTACTTCTGGCTGCGCTACGGTTCTATGGCACGCTCCGCGAAGGACCCGATCATCAGCGCGCAGGTGGTTTTATATCGCGCCAAATCGTTTGTGGACTTCTGTGTCGTGGTGGCGCTCGGGGTCGTCCTAATCGCTCCCCTCCACAGACTCACCAGGTACGTCGATCTAGTGGGTTCACTTGTGGTCGCGTGCTATTTGGTGTGGAATGGGCTGCGAACTATCTGGTAATATACAGAGGATTGACTTCAGTCATGCGACTTTGTCATGTGCAAAGGGATATCGCGGCGTGGTCGCGGGTGGCATAGCCGCTAGAATTTCGCCGCGCACCGGCATGCGAGCGGCTAAGGAGGACCAAAACGTGAAGGTTAGCGTTGAGAAGAAGCAAGGATCGGCAGTATCCCTCGAGGTCGAGGCTCCGGTCGAACTCGTCGAGGAAGCGTTGGATAAAGCGTACAGGAATCTTGTAAGACGCGTCACTGTTCCCGGGTTCCGCAAGGGTAAGGCTCCGAGGCATCTGCTTGAGCGCCACGTTGGGCGAGATACTTTCATTGACGAGGCCGTCAGAGAGGCGTTGCCCAAAGTGTACGATGACGCTGTCGAAGAGGCCAAAATCGAACCCGTGGGCGAACCTGAATTCTCCGACATCCACCTCGTCAAAGGGGAGCCGTTGAACTTCACGGCGCTGGTCTTCGTGCGCCCTGAAGTTGACTTGGGAGATTATTCGAGCATATCCGTCGCTTTTGAAACTCCCACCGTTTCCGATTCCGATGTCGAGAACCAGTTCCAGGCGCTCCGGAACCGGCTTGCGGAACTTGAGCCGCTATCAGACGATACCGCCCTTCTGGCCGGTAACTTTGTCACCTGCCATGTGACGGGCATCGAGGGTGGGGACACGAAGGCTGAGGTAGACCAGGACCTGACCTACATAGAGGTGGGTCGCGACTACGCGCTCGTGCCGGGGCTCTCTGATGCTCTGAAGGGCATGAAGAAGGGCGAGGTTAAGGAGTTTTCAGGCGTCTATGAGACAAAGGTCGAGTCGGAACCGGATGCCGCAGAGCAGGCCGATGCCGCAGAGCAAGCAGACGCTGCCGAGCAGTCCGGCGCGGTAGACCTGCCTGGGGCCTCCGACCAGCCCAGTGGCAAAATCGCCCCCTCAAAGAGCGCCAGATTCCAGGTGACCGTTAAAGAAGCCTACGAGAGGCGCTTGCCTGACGACGAGGAGGTCGTCAGGTCCATGGGAAAAAAGGATCTTGAGGAAGCCAAGAAAGACCTTAAGGACCGCATTCTCTCAATGCGTCTCGATACAGCCCGCAGGCTCCACACCGCGGAAGTCGAGAGGCTCTTGATGGAGAAGGTCACGCTCGACATTCCTCACGTGATGGTTATGGAAAAGTCGGAAGAAATCTTGCGGCGGTTCTCGGAAAGACTTAAGGAGGCGGGCACGGATATCGATAGGTATCTAATGTCCACCGGAAAGACTCCCGACGCGCTGCAGAAGGAAATCGAAGAGGAAGCGCGAGGCGAAGTGCAGCGCGACCTGGTCCTAGACGCGCTTGCCGAAAAGGAAAAGGTCGAGGCTCCCAAAGAGGCGGTCGACCAGGTGGTTGCGGCTCTTGCAGCCGAGGCGGGCAAAGAAGTGGGCGCCGTCAGGACCACTTTGAATCTTCGCGGAGCCATGAAAACTATAGAGCGCGATCTGGCCAGGATAGAGGCTTCACGCAAACTTTCTATGGACGCCGCCGGGCGAGCCGGAACGCCGATCCCCATGCCTGAGGTTCAAACGCCCGCCGCCGGCGAAGGCGAAGTGACAGTCGAGGGCCAAGCGAAAGCCGAAAGTGAAGCGACAGGCGAGAGTCAAGCGACAGACGAGGGTGAGGTAACTCACGAGGAGAAGCAAGGGGACAACGATGGTATAATGTAGGTGGAGATTATGCGGACCCCCGGTCCGAAAACGGTAATCTCCTATCCCATTTTGGAAGTTGAGGCGAAAGACTTGAGTTACCTTGTCCCGATGGTTGTTGAGCAGACCGGGAGAGGCGAGAGAGCCTATGACATATACTCCCGGCTGTTGAAGGACCGCATAGTTTTTGTCGGCGCTCCTGTGGACGATCAAATGGCCAATCTGGTCATTGCCCAGCTGCTGTTCCTTCAGGCAGAGGACCCCGACAAGGAAGTTTCCGTTTATGTCAATTCGCCGGGCGGTTCGGTATCGGCCGGATTGGCGATCTACGACACCATGCAGCATATTAAGCCGGCGGTGTCGACCATCTGTGTCGGGCTCGCTGCGAGCATCGCCGCCGTCATTCTCACCGGTGGCACAAAAGGTAAACGGTACTGCCTGCCCAACGCGAAGACCCTCATTCACCAGCCTTTAGGAGGCGTTCAGGGTCAGGCCACCGAAATAGAGATCGCCGCGAGGGAGATCCTTCGCACGAAGGAGCTTCTCAACAAGATCCTCGCCAAGCATACCGGTCAATCGATGGAACGCGTCGTCAAGGACGTGGAACGCGATTTTTGGATGAGCGCTGAGGAATCCAAGGCTTACGGGTTGATCGACGACATACTCGTGCCAGGGCCCAAAGTGCTCAAATAAACCGAGGTGAAGGGATGTTTAAGTTCGAGGAACAGAAAGGGCTAAAGTGCTCGTTTTGCGGCAAATACCAAGACCAGACAAAGAGGCTGATCGCGGGCCCCGGCGTCTACATTTGCGACGAGTGCATTGAGCTCTGCAACGAAATCATAGCCGAGGAGCTCGACGAGGAGTCGGAGCAGAACCTAAAGGATGTTCCCAAGCCCAAGGACATCAAGGAGTTCCTCGATCAATACGTCATTGGCCAGGAGCGCGCCAAGAAGACGCTTTCTGTGGCCGTTTACAATCACTACAAAAGGGTGGGGCGTAAGGCTAAGCCCGACGATGTGGAGATCCAAAAGGCCAACATCGTCATGCTCGGCCCGACCGGTTGCGGCAAAACCTACCTGGCGCAGTCTCTCGCCAGGTTTCTGAACGTTCCTTTCGCTATCGCCGACGCGACCACTCTCACAGAGGCCGGCTACGTTGGGGAGGATGTCGAGAACATCCTTCTTCGCCTGGTACAGGCCGCCGATTACGACATCGAGAAAGCCGAGCGCGGCATCGTCTACATCGATGAGATCGACAAGATTGCCAGGAAATCGGAGAACCCCTCCATCACGAGGGATGTCTCGGGCGAGGGCGTGCAGCAAGCGCTTCTGAAGATCCTGGAGGGGACCACTGCCAATGTTCCTCCGCTCGGAGGTCGTAAGCACCCTCACCAGGAGTTCATACAGATCGACACGACCGACATCCTTTTCATCTGCGGCGGAGCGTTCGAGGGCATTGAGAAGATCATCCAAAGCCGCGTCGGGCAGAAGGTCATGGGCTTCAAGTCCGAGGCCAGGTCCAGGTCGGAGGGGAACGTGGGAGAGATCCTATCGCAGATTCTCCCTCAAGATTTGTTGAGATTCGGTATGATTCCCGAGTTCGTCGGCAGGGTGCCCATCATCGTCACGCTAGACGCGTTGAACGAAGACGACCTTGTGAAGATACTGGTCGAGCCCAAGAATGCCCTGGTTAAGCAGTACCAGCGCGTGTTCGCCATCGACGGGGTCACCCTGGAGTTTCAGGAGGACGCGATCCGCGCTGTGGCGCGTGAGGCGGTCAAAAGGAACACCGGGGCTCGCGGGCTAAGATCCGTCCTCGAGGAACGGATGCTAGACGTGATGTACGACCTTCCTTCACGGACCGACGTAACCAAGTGCGTCATGACCAAAGAGGTCATCTTGAGCGGTTCGGTACCGGTGTTGGTCACGGTTGACCGCAAGCAGAGGAAAAAGGAAGAAACCGCGTAGGCGGTCTCCTGAGATCGTTCCGGCCCCTCGCCTTCTTGACGAGGGGCTTTACCTTTCATAAACCCCCGAAGAATAGTCAACGCTAATCCCGGCGGTGATTCTTTGCCATACTCGTCAATTCTGACCTATATCCAGTTGTTTCTCGCCCTCGTCATGGGCGCGTATTTCTGGAATCTGCTGAGGACCCAGGAGGGCCAAAAGATCGCCGTGGGCAAGGAGTCAAAGAAGGAAATGGAACGCCTTCGCCTGATGCGGGATGTAAGGCTCACTGAACCCTTGGCTGAACGCACCCGCCCCGCAACCCTACGCGAGGTCATCGGCCAAGAGGATGGCATCAGGGCGCTCAAGGCGGGCCTTTGCGGGCAGAACCCGCAGCATATCATCGTCTATGGGCCGCCCGGAGTGGGGAAAACCGCGGCGGCCCGTCTGGTTCTCGAAGAGGCTAAGCGGAGCGCTCACACGCCTTTCCGGGATGAAGCCAAATTCATCGAGATGGACTCCACAACCGCAAGGTTTGATGAGCGGGGAATCGCGGACCCTCTCATCGGCTCCGTTCACGACCCTATCTACCAGGGCGCCGGGGCCATGGGCGTGGCAGGCATACCGCAGCCCAAGGCAGGGGCGGTGACCAAGGCGCACGGAGGCATTTTGTTCTTGGATGAAATCGGAGAACTGCATCCGGTGCAGATGAACAAACTGCTAAAGGTCCTCGAAGACAGAAAGGTTCTGCTTGAAAGCGCCTACTATTCGCAAGACGACAACAACATCCCGGCCCATATTCACGACATCTTCACAAACGGTTATCCCGCCGACTTTCGCCTTGTCGGAGCCACCACCAAATCTCCTCAGGAGATCCCTTCGGCCTTGAGGTCGCGATGCCTGGAGGTTTTCTTTCGCACGCTCACTTCAGACGAAATAGGGATCATCGCCAAGAATGCGGCTATAAAGGCCGGGGTGTTCGTAGACGAGGACGCCATCGAACTCATAAAGAAGTATGCGGACAACGGGCGCGACGCGGTGAACCTCATACAGCTCGGCGCAGGGCTGCTTCAGGCGGAGAAGGCCCATTCGATCACCCGTAGGGACGTCGAATGGATCGTATCTCAAGGCAACCACTCTCCTAGGAGCGGCGTCACTCCATCTGAAGTGCCTGCCGTCGGAGCCACACTCGGGCTTGCGGTGTTCGGACCGGGAACAGCGTGTCTCATCGACGTCGAAACCGAAGTGCTCGAAGCCGCCCAAGGCCGGCGAGGCGAGATCATAATAACCGGCGTCATCGAGGAAGAGGAGATGGGGAAAGGGAATCACGTTCTCCGCCGGAAGAGCATGGTGCTTTCGTCAATCGAAAATGTTCGAACGGCAATTTCCTCGAAGCTGAATTTGAAGCCCTATTCGTACGACATCCATGTGAACTTCCCCGGCGGCACCCCGGTTGATGGTCCCTCAGCGGGACTTGCCATCGCTGTGAGCATGTATTCGGCGCTGACCGGGACCGCCGTGCCCCCAAAGGTAGCATTCACAGGTGAAATGTCGATTCACGGGGAGATCCGACCCGTAGGTGGAGTCGACCAAAAGCTAAACGCCGCGGAAGAGGCCCATCTTCTAAAAGCCTACATCCCCTCAGCCAACTGGCAGGACAGGTATTCTGACAAGAGGATCGAAGTGGTGCCCGTCGCGAATCTTGAAGACGTAATTCTAGGACTATCGATGCATCAGTAGCCGGAGTTTATGGGACGCCCGTCCCAGCCCAAAGTCGGTCCGCCTAGAGCGGCTCTTCACCAAAGTGTCTGTATGCTGGCCATATGGCTTTGCTCCCCCAACGCTTCCCAAATTTGGACTGAAGGACTTGTCTACGGAGTAGTAGAATTAGTCATGCGTGTCCTGCTCTAGCCATGTCACTTCCGTTTTCGCGGCTAATATGATATGGCTGGGGCCAAAGAGGAGAAACGCGGGAGGTGTGTTTCGGTGTATTTGAAGGGAGACAAGAAGTCCTACCCGCTCCTACCCCTCCGAAATCAGCTGGTGTTTCCGGGCACCACCCAGACTCTTGAGGTGGGCCGGTCAAGGTCGGTAAAGGCCGTCGAGTTTGCACAGGCCGGTTCGATGCGCATCATGCTCTGTCCTCAGAAGGATAACGATGCGACTGATCCGGCGCCCAAAGAGATATCGTCGTTGGGCACCCTTTCGGTCATAAGGGAAGTCGCGAAGACGTCGGCCGGGCACCTGCGCATCGTCGTAGAGGGTATTCTGCGAGCGAAAGTTCTTTCCTACGTTGTTGAAGAACCTAGCTTTGTAGTGAAAGTCGAGGAGCTTCCAGAAGAGTATTTGGATCAAAATCAGATAGACCGGATTTCAAAACCGCTAATGGAGCAATACGAGGAATATGTCCGCGCTACCAAGAAGGTGCCGGCGGAAACCCTCATAACGATAGCCACACTTTCGGATCCAGGGCAGCTTTGCGACTTCATCGCCAGCCACGTCCCCATTTCCAACGCCGACAAAAGGCAGATCCTGGAGACGCTTCCCATCAAGGAACGCGTGGATAAGTTGGTCATCTTTCTCTCCAAGGAAATCGAGATGGTGGGGCTGGAGAAAAGGATCAACAGGCGAGTTAGGGAGCAGATCGAACGCAGCCAAAAAGAGTATTGGTTGCGCGAGCAGATGAAGGCCATTCAAAAGGAACTGGGCGACCACGACGACGTGGTGTCCGAGGCCGACGAGTTCCGGAAGAAAGCGGAGAAAGCCGGCCTGGAGGGGGACGCGAAGGAGCGCGCGGCGCGGGAGATAGACCGCCTGGAGAAGATGCCGCAAGCTTCCGCTGAGGCGGTGGTCGTTCGCACGTATCTGGAGTGGCTGGTGGCTTTGCCGTGGAACGTGCTCACAGATGACAGGCTGGACATTAAGCAGGCCCAGAAGATATTGGATGAGGACCATTACGGTCTGGCTGAGGTCAAGGAGCGCATTCTTGAATATCTCGCCATAAGGCAGTTGGTCGAAAAGCCGAAAGGCCCGATTCTTTGCCTGGTGGGGCCTCCGGGAGTGGGGAAGACGTCCCTGGCCAAATCGATCGCTAGGGCCTTGGGACGGAAGTTCGTCAGGATATCTTTGGGCGGCGTGAGAGACGAAGCCGAGATCCGAGGACACAGGCGCACCTATATCGGCGCTTTGCCCGGCAGGATCCTTCAAGGCATTAGGACGTCAGGCTCCAGAAACCCTGTGTTCTTGATGGATGAGATAGATAAGCTGGCGTCTGATTTTCGCGGCGATCCCGCGGCGGCGCTTCTCGAGGTGCTGGACCCCGAGCAGAACCACACGTTCTCTGACCATTATCTAGAGGTACCATTCGACCTTTCCAGAGTCATGTTCGTGACCACGGCCAACTCGAGCCACAGCAT
>CAZMEF010000080.1:0-746 GCA_964565305.1 uncultured Eubacteriales bacterium
CCTAGACGCGTATCTGCTGAAGCCTTCGAGCGACAAGAAGATCCTCGAAACGGTCGAAACGTGTCTCCAGAAAAAACGCCTGCCAAGCCTGCTCGCGCAAGATGTGGTGGATAACAGCGGGAAGGACAGCAGGCGAGAAACCTATTCCGAGATCGGGACGCTTTTGAACTCGATCTACACCGCCGACCCGAACGTCATCGAACGCAACATGAAGACTTACCTTGATTACTTGAAGACGCAGCAAAAGGGCCTTGAAACTCACAGGCTTGACATAATCAACACGGTTTTCTCTTTGGAGCGAGCGCTCAGCAGCAGCGGGATCCCTTCGGGCCTTATCCGTCTTCTGGATATCAACAAATACCTTCAAAAAATCGGCCACTCAACCCACTGGCATGAAATTTTGTCTTGCGTGGACGATTGCTTCAGGCAAATGCTCGTGCTTGTGAGTACCAGTTCCCTGCGCACAAGGGACCCGTCCAGCCTCGTGGAGGAGTATATAGACAGCAACTTCCATAAAGACATCAGCCTTGAGAGCCTGTCGGCGATGTTCCATTTCAGCCCCGCTTATCTTTCCCGAGTCTTTTGCCAAACCAAGGGCATGACCATGAGGGCCTATCTGAACAAGCGTCGCTCTGAGCACGCCGCCAACCTTCTGAGATGCTCCACTTTGCAGGTGGCGGAGATCGCCCGTAACTGCGGTTTTCGTAGCGTTCCCCACTTCAATCAGGTTTTCAGGAAAACCATGA
>CAZMEF010000080.1:756-7673 GCA_964565305.1 uncultured Eubacteriales bacterium
GCGCCACGCCGACCGAGTATCGCCGCGAGGGAAAGGGGTAGGAATCGGAGTGCCCATAAGATTGTCGGACATCATCACCAAGGAGTTTCAGGAGGAAATCCAGGATTCTTTCGCCTACGCTACGGGCTTTGGGGTAGTGTTCACGGATCCGCGAGGACGCCACATCGGTGATGGCAGCAATTTCTCCAGGTTCTGCATCGCTGTCAACCGGGACAAGGAGGGCGCTCGCAAATGCGCGCTGTCCAACAGAAGAGCGATCGAACTGGGCCTGAAGACGGGAAAGCCCTGCGTATACGTTTGCCATGCCGGGATGATCGACATCGCCATACCTCTCACTTACGACGGCAGTTACGTTGGCGCCATTACCGCGGGCCAAGTGCTGTGCCCAAACATGAGCGACTACCCCGCAGACCCGATTTCCAGAAAGTTCGACTGGCTCCTCCCCGACGAGGTGAACGAGCTCTTCAGCGAGATCAAGACGCTGACGCGACACCAGATAGAGGCCACAACGTCGGCGCTTGCCAACATCAGCAACTACGTCATACAGAAAGTGGCCTACGCCAAGGCTCAGGAAAACCTCGTCGAGAAGCAACAACGCATCGTGGCCTATGAGCAAAAGCAAATGAAGTTGGAGCACCAACTGAAGGTGGCTGAGCTGGAAGCCCTTCAGAAGCAAGTGACGCCCCATTTCATCTTCAACGTAATCAACTCCGTTTTACGGTTGATCGCCCTGCGCGAGTATGATTCTGCAGCCGACATGTTAACTTCATTTTCGGGCATGATGCGGTACAGCCTGTCAAACGTCTCGCCCAGCATTAGTTTGGAGCAGGAACTGGGCTACGTCCGGAACTACCTCCACGTTCAACAACACAGATTCGCGGACCGCGTGGAGTACGTGGTCGATTGCGACCCGGTCATGTTGGGCCTGAGCATCCCGTTTTTCTCTCTACAGCCGCTTGTCGAGAACTCGCTGGAGCACGGCTTGTTGACGTTGGCCCGGGGCGGAAACATCCAAATTCATTGCGAAGCTACCCCATTCGAGTACCGCATAGAAATAGACGACAACGGCAAAGGCATGGACGGCGTCCAACTTGAGAGGATCCGGGCGAGCCTCCCCCAGCCGATGAGCGCCTACCAGACCGACCATGTCGGGCTGCGAAACTGCTACAACAGGCTGAAGTTGATGTATGGAGATAGGTTGAGTTTCGGCATTGACAGCGTCTTGGGCGAAGGGACGAAGGTAACCATCGCCATAAGGCGGAGCTAGGACGAGGACATACTGCCTCACCTGTGGCAGTTTTTCATTGCGAGGGGGAAAGGATCCGTTTGGCATCGGCCACGCAGGAAACCGCCGGCCTTTCGGCACAAGAGAGATCTTCAGTTTTCCGATCTGTTCTCAACGCCACTATGGGGCTAGAGTTTGGGCTCGGGCTCCAACACGGAATCTTCAATAACTTCGTCGTCGAGGTCCTCCGGATTAGACCGGAGCAACTGGGCCTCGTGCAGAGCATCAGGGAGATCCCCGGACTTCTGACGGCACCGATAGCCACCCTGCAACGGTTCTTCAAAGAAAACGTGTGGGCCGGGATTTGCCTGCTGCTCGCCGGAGTGGGTCTGTTTCTCCACACCGTTGTCGGAAGCTTCGCGATGTTGATCGTAGCCACGCTCGTTCTCTCAACTGGCTTTCACGTCTTCTACCCCGCCCAGTCGTCGATTGTCATGAAAACGGCGCTTCCTTCGGAACGCGGAATGCGAATGGGGCAGATGAATAGCGGCGCCGCGGCGGCCACGCTCGCCTCTGTGCTTGTGGTCATGGCGATATCAAGGGGCCGCGAGACGAACTACCCGCTCTTGCACCTAGTAGCCGCAGTTTTCTCGATGCTCGGAGGAGCACTGGTTCTCACGCGACCCATGCCCGGAGTGGAGTCGGCAACGGGATCGACCGCGGGACCGGCTGCGGGGGCTGTTGCAGGGCCGAGTGCAGGATCGTCCGTCCGAGCGGCCGCAAAGTCTCTCCGTTTCGATCCGCGTCTTCTGTCCTACTACATTCTGAGTCTTCTGGGCGGCTCACGCCGTCAGATCACCACCACCTTCGCAGGCTTTCTGCTGGTCGAATCGTTTCACACGCCGGTAGCGACAATGGTGCTGCTGTCAGCCATATCCAGTCTCATCGCCATAGTGACCCGTCCGGCCATAGGAAAAGTAGTCGACTCGTGTGGCGAGCAAAACTGCCTCATCGCCAACTACGGGTTGGTGGCCGTTTTGTTCGCCGGCTACGCTTTGGTGAAAACCCCTCTGACGCTGTTCGCGATCTACATTCTGGATAACGGGCTATTGGGCTTCGACGTGGCCATCACGACGCACCTCGGAAAGATCGCCCCGAAAGAGGCATTATCCCCGGCGTACGCCATGGGGCAAACGGTGAACCACATCACAGGGGTCGGCGTGCCCCTGTTCGGAGGGTTCTTGTGGAAGGCGGCCGGCGGCGCGTCAGTGTTCTTTGGGGGGGCTGCCATATCGTTGGGGTCGCTCATGTACAGCCGGTATCTGCGGGAAAAGGATAGGCGGGAAGGCGCCAAAGTGCGCAAGACTCACGACTAGGGAGGTGCCGTCCGGCCATGCGCATTCTGCTCGTCGAAGATGATCCGTCACTCCGGGCGGGAATCTGCTTCAAGCTTGGCAAAGAGGGCTACACGGTGTCGAGCGCAAGCGGAGTCGCCGAATCGCTCGGTCTCTTGCGCAACAACTCGTTTCACATGGCCATTCTTGATGTTAACCTGCCTGATGGAAGCGGGTTGGACATACTGCGCCATGTCCGACGCGAGATGCCCGCGACTCACGTCCTTATCCTCACCGTCAAAGACGCCGAAACGGACATCGTTATGGGGTACGACATGGGCGCCGACGACTATTTGACCAAACCCTTCAGCGTTTCTGTCCTTGTCGGCAAATGCGGGGCAGTCGCTCGGCGGATACTTCCGACATCCCGAACTCGCGAGATCTCTTTGGACGCTTCCCGACAAATGGCCGAGGTTCGAGGGGTCTCGGTCCCGCTTACGCGCAACGAGGTGCGGCTGCTGAACCTGCTTCTTGCCAACACGGGCCGGGTTTTGGCCAAAGACCGGCTGTTGAGGGAACTTTGGGATACCGACGGCGACTTCGTCGACGAGAACACCCTTGCCGTGAACGTGCGCAGGCTTCGCGAGAAGATCGAACTGGACCCATCGCGTCCGACACTCATAGAAACGGTGCGCGGCGTCGGCTACCGGCTTAACGGCGAATCCTGATGTTCGGTCGTCGTAAGGAAATCGAGCTGGCGGCGAAACTCGACAGGTTGCTTGCGGGCGAGCGCATCGAAATGCCTGCCGGGGTACTCGAAGAAAAGGTGTGGCAGGTCCTCCGCCTTCACGAACTGGGAGTACTGAAGACCAAAGCCGAACGAGACACCGTCCGGACCCTCATGAGCGATATTTCACACCAGCTGAAGACTCCTCTAGCATCGCTGAAACTCCACCTTGACTTGGCCAACGATCCGGCGCGCACAGAGGATGAGCGTTTTGAGTTCCTAACCGAATGCGGAAGACAGACAGAGAAGATCGAGTGGTTCCTCGGCGCCATGCTCAAAGTCACGCGCCTGGAAAGCGGTCTGATAGCGGTAAAGCCCATACCCGCGGACCTTGTGCGAACGATAAAAGACGCTGCCGCGTCTATCGAGCGGTTGGCCGCATCGAAAGGACTTTCTGTCGTGGAGAACGTTCCCGATTCCCTGACGGTATCCCACGATCCTCTTTGGACAGAAGAGGCTTTGTGCAACGTCCTAGATAACGCCGTCAAGTACACCGCGGAAGGACGCATCGTCATCTCGCTCGAACAAGGCCCAATGTACGCCCGGGTCGACATCGCGGATACCGGGATAGGCATGGAGCCGGAGGAATACGCCAAGGTCTTCTCGCGTTTCTACAGGATTCGTAGCCAGGAACTGCGTCGCGTGGAAGGCACAGGGCTGGGGCTCACCATCGCCCGCGAGATACTCCGACTTCAGGGCGGAAACATAACGGTCATATCGGAACCCGGCAAAGGTAGTACTTTCTCAGTATTCTTACAGAACTGTTAGGCTGCCGTCACGACGGCGTAAGGTCCGTCCACCATAATGAATCCCAACGGGGGGATAAATGGTGGTCGTGCGAACCGAAAACCTATCCAAGACGTACGGGAGAGGCGAAACAGCCGTCCACGCGCTGCGCTCCGTAAGTGTCGCCATCGCCCGCGGAGAAGCCGTGGCCATAGTCGGCTCTTCGGGGTCAGGAAAGAGCACGCTGCTCCACCTCATGGGCGGCATAGATCGCCCGACAGACGGCAAAGTCTTCTTGGAAGGCGAAGACATCTACGCCCACGATGACGAGACCTTGGCGCTTTTGCGCCGTCGCCGTATCGGGTTCGTCTTTCAAATGTACAACCTCATGCCGCAACTCAACGTCTACGAAAACGTGGTGCTACCCTTGGGGCTGGACGGCCGCATTGTCCAAGCGCCTCAGGTAATGGAGCTTCTGGACAGTCTGGGGCTGACCGGAAAGCAGACGAGTTTTCCAAATGAACTGTCGGGGGGACAACAACAGCGCGTCGCCATCGCCCGCGCGCTGGTGACTCAGCCGGCCATACTGCTCGCCGACGAGCCCACGGGAAACCTCGATACCCGAACCGCTGCAGAGGTTCTCAACCTTCTGCGCGAGTCTGCTTCAAGATTGGGGCAGACCATGGCGATCATCACACACGACGAAAAGGTGGCGCAGTTTTGTGATCGCGTGCTTCGCATCGAAGACGGCGCTGTCCGGGAGGGCTGAGCCGTGAGCATGGCGTCCATCTCACGGAAGAACATCAAAGGTCAAAAGAGCATCATCGTAATGATCTCGTTGGCGTGCATGTTGATCAGTCTGGTGGCTAACTTGGGAACCTCCGTGCAAAGAGCTCTCATCAGCGACATGCTGGAGACCGTGGGCGACAGCCACGTCAAGTACTTGAACCCGACTCCCGAACAAACCTCTCTCCTATCTTCCAGAAAAGAAGTGGAAATATCGGACCTGCACACGGTAGCAAATGGCTGGGGAAATCCTATCTCTGGCAAAGATGACGGCATTCAGTTAGTCAATTCGACGGCTCTGGGAAGGATGGCGGGCTTCACGCTGACATCGGGTCGTCCCCCGTCTCAGGAGCGCGAAGCGGCTATCCCGCCTCACTTGGCCGAACTGGTTGGTATCGAGGCCAAGGTTGGCGAGCAGTTCGACCTGGTCTACCATGACTGGCACGCCGGAGGCGAAGAGCTCTCCGCGCTGCCGCTCCACTTCGTCGTTTCAGGCATTCTGCAAGAGCAGCGATTTCTCGCGTCGCAAGACGTCTTCGTCATGTTCGTATCGCAGGAACTGGCCGACAGTCTCCAGTGCGACCGTGAGCTTTTCCTACGTTTCAAGAGCAGATACAATCCGCGTGAAACTGCCACGAGGCTTGCAGATGAGGCGGGCCTGCCGGACGAAAGCGTCTTCTTCAACGAGCAGTACCTGAAGGCCAGCCTTAACGACCCGACTGTAACCTACTTTGTCGCAATAGCAGTGGCGATCCTAAGCCTGGCCGGATCGCTGGTTATCTACAACGCGTACAACCTCTCGGTCGATCGAAAAACGCGCGAGTACGGACTCCTGATTCTCCTCGGCGCGTCAAAGAAACAGGTGCGGGCCTGCGTCTTCATGGAATCCGGGCTCTGCGCCGCCATAGGTATACCGTCCGGCCTGTTAGCAGGGACGGCGGCAGGCTACGCGAGTATGGGTGTCTTGCGTTCTTGCGCGGGCGTAACCGCCCGGTTCTCCCCGTCGGCGGCCGCCTATCTGCTGTCTTCTGCCATCGGAGCGGCGATGGTGTACTTTGGGGTGAGACGCCCTGCCCGGACAGCCTCTTTGATATCTCCGGTCGAAGCGGTCAAGTTTTCCGATATTGTCGAAGAAGAACGCCGCCGCAAGACGTACCCCAACATTAACATCAACGCCATAGCGCGTCTCAATCTGCTGCGAAAGAGAAGGCGTACAGTCGGAACCGTCTTGTCTTTAACCCTAAGCGGCATCCTGTTCCTCACCGTGTCAACCGTCGCGCTTTCTCTGAGGGGCAGCGTCGAAGAGATCGCAAAGGGCATGGTAGCGGGGGACGTGGAAATCCAGGCGACCGTAATCCGCTCCGAAGTAGTTTCCGACGGCAGCACGTACACATCCAGCCCGCTTAGCCGCAGCCTGATCCAGACTATTCGCGGCCTGACGGGCGTGAACTACGTTCATACTGTGATGCTAAAGAACGTGTACGTGCCGGGGTCGCTGTCTACCGGCTCTCTTGACGGCGGGGCCATTGCCGGCGTGGATGAAGATCTGATGCGGAAGATCCTTTCCGAAGTTCATGAAGGAAGCGTCACCATGGAAGACATGCGCGACCCTCACAACGTAATCGCGGCGGTCGGCGTAGGCTCCGGGGAGGGCTTTGAGCACGGCTTTTCGTCGGGGACGACCGTCACGTTGAACCTTGCGGGCGCTGATCTACTGCCTGGAAACGAATCCGCGACTTTCAGAATCGTGGGTACCGTGAGATCAGACCGGGCCTTCTACGCGGGAATTCACGGTCCGCTGCCTACGCTTTACGCTTTAGAAGACACCTTTTCCGCCTTCGGTTGGGAAGAAGTGTACCGGCGGGCGATTTTGGACATTGACGGGACGCGCCACGACGACTTGATGAGCGTCATCGGGCCCCTCTGCGCCGCGGATGAAGGCCTGTCGCTTCGCTCTTCAAAGCGCCTGGTCGACGAGATTAGACGCCAAGTCACGGGAGTCATTGTCCTCATCATGCTCATGTTAGCCGTGGTGGCGCTGGTGGGATTCCTGAACCTC
>CAZMEF010000081.1:0-7616 GCA_964565305.1 uncultured Eubacteriales bacterium
AGGTGGAACTACGACAGGACGAAGCGTTTCGGCCGGACTTCGCCTGGACGAAGTATCGAGGCGGAACTACGACAGGACGAAGCGTTAGCGATCGCCACCGGGAGGACTACCCGCGAGACGTGGAAAACCTATCAGAGGGGGGGCTTGCCTCGAAAATCAAAGTTTCGCCGGAAGATTTCGTGGTTTGTGAGGAAATCAGCTTGAACCCGTCCGACTCCGGAGAGTACCGGATCTACAAAATGGAGAAACGATCATGGAACACGATGGATGCCATCCGGTCGATCGCGGCGGCGAGCGGGGTGAGCCCGGATCAGATCCGCCATGCCGGACTAAAAGACCGCCACGCTTTGACGACACAACACCTGTCCGTGCCAAAAGACGTTAGGCTGATTTCCTCCCAAGAGAAGATCAAACTTAGGGAACTGGGGTTTTCGGATGATTACGTTTCATCAAAAACCCTTCTGGGCAACCGCTTTTCGGTGATTCTCCGGGACCTTGCGTCACCGGAACTCGGAAGCATCACAAAGGCCCTGCACGCGCTGAGCGATTCGGGGTTCTCCAACTTCTACGACGACCAGCGATTCGGAAGTCATACTGAACAGGGTTTTGTCGCCAAGCGCCTTCTGATTGGGCACTTGAGGGGGGCTTTGCGTATCCACCTTACGGCCGTCTTTCCAGGTGACCCGCCGGCGGAACGAAGCCGCAAGGAGAGAATAGGTCAGGCTTGGGGCAGGTGGCAGGCGGTGAAAGATCTGTGCGCCGGTTCGGGCGATGCGGCTATTGCGGAAGCGCTTTCGGCCGGAGGACGCAAGAACGACCTTCTCTTCGCCATCAACCTCATCCCGCGCGAGACGATGCGCCTCTACCTTTCGTCCTACCAAAGCCACCTTTGGAACCTTTGTCTGGAACGGCTATTGGCACCCAGGCTTGCGGGAGCGCGGACCTTCAGGGTGCCGGGGAAAGTGTCCGATTATCTGCTTTACAGGGAACTGCCCGCCTCATTGCGAGATGAGCTGGCCGGGATGCACATTCCCACAGTCGCCCGGAGGATACTCCCATGCGATCCCGACACGTTCGCGACCATAGAGGAAGTGCTTGAAGAGGAGGGCGTCGGCCTGGCGGCGTTCGGTTTGCGCGGGGTTGACGGCGCTTACTTCAGCTCGTTCGATCGCAAGGCGGTCGTCATACCCTGCGGACTCCGGCTGCTAGACGCGTGGCCTGACGAGAAGTACCCGGGCAGAAGCGCAGCCCTCATTGAGTTCGGCCTGCCGCCGGGGTGTTACGCCACTATGCTGATCAAAGCGCTCGCGTACGGAGGCTAGCGGTAGGCTCACCCCGCTCATCTTCGATGAGCAGTCTCTTCACGATGTCGTCTATTGAAGGCTCTGCCATCGACACGTCGCGCACTTCTCCCAGTCCCTGCATAGCCGTTAAAACGGCAGGCACCGTTGAGCGCGTCCTGTCGAAGGATACGTCCACTGTCTTCGACGCGGCGTCCACCCTCGTTACCTGCCACGCGACGACATCCGGCGTTTCTGACAAAATGCCACGCGCGTCGAGGTACCGCCCGGGTTTCGCGTCTGATGCGATGGCGGACGCGTACTTCACCCTCAGGATTGTTCGGAGGCCCGCCAAAGACCTGAGGGTTTCAACATTGCCGTCGTGGATAAGACTTCCGTGGCTTATCACCATAATGCGTTGGCAAAGTTCTTCGATGTCTCGCAGGTCGTGTGTGGTTAAGAGGACAGTTATGCCTTCATCGCTGTTAAGGCGCGCCAGAAACTCGCGGATCCTGCCTTTTGCCACTACGTCGAGCCCGATGGTGGGCTCATCGAGAAATAGAACGCTCGGACGGTGTATCATGGCGGCGGCGAGGTCGGCCCGCATGCGCTGGCCCAAGGATAGCCTGCGTACGGGGGTTTCGAGGAATTCTCCTAGTTCCAGCAAGTCGTCAAAACGCTTCAGAAAGGATTTGTATTCCCCGGGGGGGACGTCATACATGGCGGAGAGAATCTCAAACGAGTCGATCGTCGGAAGATCCCACCACAGTTGCGTGCGCTGGCCAAACACGATGCCGATCTGCCTCGCCAAGCGTCTTCTTTCTTTCACGGGGGAGATGCCGTTTACCTCGACTTTTCCCGAAGTGGGGTGGAGGATGCCGGACAGCATCTTCACCGTCGTCGATTTCCCTGCTCCGTTCGGGCCAATATAGCCGATGAACCCGCCTTTTTCCACCTTGAAGGAAATGCCGTCCACGGCCTTTATCTCTCGCTTCTCGCTTGACACTAGCTGACGTAGGCCCGAAAAGGCCCCTGATTTCTTTGGGGCTATGAAGTACGATTTTCGAAGTTCGGAGGCAAGAATTGCGAGATCGCTATCCACGAGCGTCATCCCCTCTAAGAACGGCAACACCTTGTCCCAGGCGCCGTTCGGTCAAATCTACGTCGAATTTAGAAGCGCAGCGACCGGGCCCTCACGACCCGGTGCTGTGATAGGCCTTCTCACCGGCATGCCACAACGCCAAGGAAACCGTGAGGCCCACCAAGCAACCGATGAAAGGCCAGGCGAGGTTCAACCATGTGCCGCCCTTTCCCAGAAGATAGACGACGGGTACGTAATTCCCCAAGCCAAAGGGAAGGACGGTGACGAGAACGAATTTCAGCCACGCGGGATAAAGGTCAAGCGGATACAGGGCGGCGGTGTCCGGGGCATTCTGCGCGAATACCTGCAGTTCCTCGATGCGGACTATCCAAAAGCCTGCGGCGGCCGTCGCGAGCCCCACGACAAACGTCAGAACTGCGTAGTAGATCGACGCAAGAACCAACCAGCCGATCTGGCCCGGCGAGAACTGGCCGGACCTTACCAAAGGGGGTACCGATAGGGCGCCTATGGCAACACCTTGGATTACCAGGGTAATCCTCGTCAGATCGACGCGACGGGACAAAAGGACGAATAGACTCGGCAGAGGTTTGGTGAGGACAGAGTCATACTCCCCTCTCACGATGTACCTTTCGAACTGCTCGAGTTCCTCGCAGAAAACACGGTAGATCCCGCGACCTGTCCGCGAAACGGCGAAGAGGAGACCCAACTCGTAGATCGTCCACCCGGCAACCGTATGGAACCGCGATAGGATGATCGCCACCAACAAAAAGTCGTATGTTCCCATCAGAACCTGTATCAGGGTGGATGTGATGAAGTCGAAGCGGTATTGCATAGCTGCCCGGACGCTTGCCGACGCGAGAACCCAGTAGAGTCTCAAGCCTGCAGTAAGTTTTCTCATCCGCCTTGAACCTCGAGTTTTGAGCGGGCAGAAGCGGTCAGCTTCCCGGCCAGATAGGTGAGGATCAGCGCCCAGAGCCCCGACCCCAGGAGCGACCCCGGACCGGACAATTCCAACAGGATCCGCGCCGTGTAATACGAGAGGTACGGGAACGGCGTCCACGTGACTACCCGCCGGATCGCTTCAGGCAGGATTTCCAAAGGCATGGAGGCTCCGCCGAGGGACAGCGACAGGGTGGTGGCCACCCACCAGGCGGTGCGGGTGCTCGTGGTCCAGAAGGCGCTTATCCCGACCATATAGGCGATGGCAATGCCGATGTAACCGGAGAAAGCCAGGGATATCGCTCCCCAAAGCAAGGCGGCAGGCTCCCGAGTGATGCCCGTCAAGAAACGAGCGAGCATCAGCCCTACTGGAATTCCCCTGAACAAGAGGCTGTAAACTTGGGAGCCTAAGTCGAAGGAAATTCTATAAGCGAAGAGGTCCATGGGCCGTTGGAGTTCCGATGCTATGTCGCCCGAGCGAACGGCGTCGCGCAAACGAACGTGGGTCCGGATGGCGAACTGGGAAAACCAGAGCGTAACCTGGTTGATGACAATGTAGCTTGTGAGGGCGGCAGAGGTGTAGCCCGCAAAGCCCTCGATCGGAGCGACGGCTTTCCACAAGTAGATGTACACCAGGCCGAAGGCGGCGCTCGCGACGGTGTTGAGAAGGTGAGAAGCCGAATACTGAAGGTTCTGCGCGAAACCTTTTCTGAACAACACGACGTATTTGGCAAGATGCCGGCTCGAACCCTGACCCACGAAGATGTGGCCTCCCGGACTCGATTGTGGAAGTTTTCTGAAGCGAACTAGAGCATATCAGACCGAACACAGGTGGGCAACCGGGCAAAGGGGGCGCCGCAATGCTATCATGGACGGAGAAGTGCTAGTGGGCTGGGAGGGCCAACTGTGAAAACCCCCGTCGCGATAGTTAGGTGCGACTCTTACGAGCCGGCAGAAGTAGATAAAGCAGTGCGTTCCGTGATGGAACTGCTCAGAGCGGAGGAGATTCTCCCCGTATCCGGTCCGGTGCTTTTGAAACCAAACATGTTGGCGGCTTTCCCTCCCGAGGCCGCCGTGACTACCCACCCCCAGGTTGTGGCCGCGTTGGCCAGGTACTTATCTGGGCGAGGAGTGCGGGTTAGCGTCGGAGACAGTCAGGGGCGCGGCATTTTCGAGGACGTCGCTGAGGCCACCGGTATGCGGGAAATAGCGGAACAAAGCGGATGCAACCTTGTCTCTTTTGATGAGAAGGTCACCGTCCGCGCGGAAGCTTCGAGAATCTGCAGGGAGTTCCCCATAGCCCGACCTGTCGCGGAAACACCGGCGCTGATCAACGTGGCAAAGATGAAGACCCACGGATTCATGACGTTCACGGGCGCAGTCAAGAACCTCTACGGATGCGTCTCAGGCGCCGAGAAGGGCCGGTTCCACCTTCGCTTTCCCGATTCGGAGCGGTTCGGTCTGATGCTGCTCGATCTGCTCTCCGCTGTGAGGCCCAAGCTGTCTGTCTTGGACGCCGTCGTCGCGATGGACGGTCCGGGACCGTCCCACGGGAGGGCGCGGCACGCGGGACTCTTGATGGCTTCCCCAGACCCCGTCGCCTTGGATATCGTGGCGATGCACGTCGCAGGCGCGGATCCCATGGCGGTACCTTACCTCGCTCTGGCCCGTCGACACGGAGTGGGCGCGACCCGAATTGAAGACATAGAGGTCGCCGGCAGGCCAGTCGAGGAAGTCCTGCTGTCCGACTTCCAAATGCCAAGGACTAGAAGGCCTGCCTTGCTCGAGTTTCAGTGGGCGGGCCCACTCAGGAACTCGCTTGCGGCGAAACCGGTGATCGACCGCAGGTTGTGCAGGCTCTGTGGCCAATGCGTGAAGTCGTGCCCCGCCGGGGTTATGACTCTGTCGTCATCGCAGGTACTTATCAACCGCAATGCGTGTATCAAGTGCTACTGTTGTCAGGAGATGTGTCCATTTGACGCCATAAGCCTGAAGAAGGGGCCCCTTGCGAAACTGGCCGAATCGGTGGCCGGGCGCATGGCAAAGTAACGCGGTTGCCGGCACGACCGGCGGAGGATGGGAACGCCGGCGCATCGCCCGCCCGCGAGGAACGACACTGATCGGGAGAGGAGCTAATCTCAGACATGAAATCGGATCTGCAGAAGGTCATCGACGAAGCTAACGCGCTGCACGTACGAGGTTTCAACTGCTCCGAAAGCGTCTTCGGGGCGCTTACTGGACATTGGGGGATGGACCTGCCCTTCTCCGTGGCGACCGGCCTCGGAGGTGGAATCTCCAGAACCGGCGAGACCTGCGGGGCTCTCTTGGGCGCAATACTCGCTATCGGCGCCCGGTTCGGCAGGAAGGATCCCAAAGACGAAGAGGGCAAAGTGGAATGTTACAAGATGGGGCGCGAAGCGGCCGAAGCGTTCGCGACCGAGATGGGCACGTGCCTTTGTAGGGAGATCCTCGGGTTCGTACTCAGCGAAGAAGGTGCGCGCGACAAGTACAAGGCCGGAGGGTTCCAACAAGGCAAATGCCAAGATGCCATTACCGTCGCCGTCAGGGCGGGGATCGAGGCCTTCGAATAGGGCGTTCGCCGCGAAATAATGGATAGAGGCCGTCTTAGCAAGGCGGCCTCCTACAACCTGACTGTCTCCCCATGCGCGCTAGGCGCAATGGAACAAGTGTGACCTAGAACGTAACTCCGGCGGCTCTCGCGGCCTCTATCAGGGCGGGCACGACGGAATCTGCGCACGCGACGCTCTCTACAAGCCGGTTCTGCGCCGATTCGATAAATTCGCTATCCTTGATGGAGCCGAGGTTGATCTCGGCGTTCATGGACGCCCCTTTGCGGGCGGCAAGAAGTAGTTCGGTGCCAACCGCGATGTCCGTTATGGCGTTTGGGTTGCCGTACTTGATGAGATCGGGAAGTACGGACAAAGCAAGGCAGGATACCTCAATCGTCTCAAGCGGCACCAACGTGGCAACTTTGAAAGCGGCCTGCATGGCTTGACGCCGTGCTGCCTTCTCCTCTGTGGTAGCTCTGGGCAGTTTCATCGCGTTCTCGACCGCTATGTAGGAATCGGTGTCCTTGGCGGACAGATCTTGGAACCGGTCGCAAAGAGTCTTGGATTGTTCTTCTATCTCGGCAAGGCGGTCGCGCCCTTCGGTGAACCTGGGCAGCGACAAAGTCACCCCCGCCACCATCTGATAGAGTGCGCACCCCATGGCGCCCGCTACCGCCGAAGCCGCTCCTCCTCCGGGGGCCCCGGTCGGGCCTCGTAAGCTAGTAATGAACTCGGTCAAGTTTGCTTTCACGCGATCACTCCTCAGTTTTCTGATGTCCGATATGTGTCCGCTTTGCATCTATCGGGTGTTACGCCTGCGACCTATCTGTCGTGATGAGGTCTGGCAACATGAGGTCCAACAGCTGCGCTTTGGAGAATGCCCGGGCTTTCATCCGGTCCGTGGCGACATCCAGCATCGCGTCGAGCGGGATCAAGCCGATAACTTCTGAACTGTGTATTTCGATGCCCCGTTTCCTCGCTTCCTCCTCGATGCGGTTGAACACCGTCGGAAGCGGCGTTATCCGGTAGTTGAGCAGGTTCATGGTTACCTGAGCCATGGGCTCCCCACCGCGGGGATCGTCCACGGCAATTCCTTTGGCCTGAACGCCCGGCAGACCTCCGGACGACTCTCTGATCGCGCGCGCTATAGCCCGTGCTACGGCAATATTCCCAGTATCCAAATTGACGTTGAAAGCGATGAGGGAGGGCCGTGCTCCAACGGCGGTGGCGCCGGCGGTTGGGTGAAGCGCGGAGGGCCCGAAATCGGGTTTTCTATCCGGATCGTCCAATATGGCCTTTTTTAGTCCCTCGTACTCCCCTCTGCGAATGTCGGGCAGTTTCACTCTATCCGGCCTTTTCGCGGCGCTGGCGTAGAGATACACGGGGATTCCCAGCTCTTCTGATATCCTCGCTCCGACCCGGCCCGCCATGGCGATGCATTCATCAAGAGTGACCCCGCTTATGGGTACGAACGGGATCACGTCCGTGGCGCCTATTCTTGGGTGTTCTCCCGTGTGGCGCCCCATGTCGATCAGTTCCTGCGCTTTCTTGGTTGCGCGGAAAGCCGCCTCTTCAACTGATTCTGGCGAGCCCGCGAACGTCAACACAGAACGGTTGTGGTTGGGGTCCATGGAGTAATCCAAGATACTGACGCCAGCTGCGGAAATCACGGACAGGATGTCCTCAATGACCTTCGGATCTCTGCCTTCACTGAAGTTCGGGACG
>CAZMEF010000082.1:0-4603 GCA_964565305.1 uncultured Eubacteriales bacterium
GCGGATTTTGGAGGCTACAAAGACTGGCTAGTGACCGAAGGGCACGCCGCGGTGACGATCGAGACCGGCGCTAGCGGAATACTCCGCGGCGGAGTTGTCCCCTGGAGCGCGTACCCGGACATACTCCGCCGAAACTTGGATCTTCCTCTGGCGCTGGCATCCCGTTTCTACCGGGACAAGGACTTTTAGGGTTCTACTCCGTACGCAGCGCCACTACCGGGTCCTTCTTTGCCGCGATCCTCGAAGGGATCAAACCTGCCACGAATGTCAAAGCCATGCTGATCGCCAAAAGCGCGGCTCCACTTAGCGGTGGGAGTTTGGCGACGCCGGGAATGGCCGTGGCCTTCGCGATGATCAAGTTCGCGGGTATGCACAGCAGAAGCGTTGCGCCAAGTCCGAAGGCCCCTGCCACGAATCCGATGATGATCGTTTCCGCGTTGAATACCCGGGAGATATCGCCCTTGGACGCTCCGATGCTCCGAAGGATGCCGATTTCCTTGGTGCGCTCAAGCACAGAGATATAGGTGATGATGCCGATCATAATCGACGAGACGACAAGGGAGATGGCTACGAAAGCGATAAGGATGTAAGTGATGGCGTTTATGACGCCTGTAACCGACGATAGCATCATGTCTATATAGTCGGTGTATTGGATAACGCCTTCCGGGTTGCCTTCGTCGCTCATCTTCTTGTTGTAGTAGTCGATTATGGCCTTGATCTGCGTCTTTGACTCGAAATCTTTCGGGTAGATGTTGACCTTGTTGGGGTTGTCCAGGTCCGAGACTCCGAGAGTCGACATGTTCTCGTCGTAGGTGGATTTGGATGAGCCTTCCGGTTTCGCGAACGGCTTCTGAGTGAAAACGTCGATATCCGGGTTCTGCACCTGCTCTCGTACGATTTTACTGTCCTTGACGACATCCACGAAGTGCGCGGCAAGAGCGGAAGTGTATCCAACGGAAGCGGGTCCGAAAACCTCGGCGGTTCCTTCCGCGGGCCGGAGTACGCCCACGACTTTAATATCCTCGGCGCGCTTGATGACTTTCGTCATGAACTCCTCGTCTTTGCCGTTGTTAATCCATCCGCTGTCGGTCTTCTCGTAGAAATCTGTGTTAGGCACGGCCTTGAAAGTGAGGTCCAGGAGTTCGTCGTAGGTGTAGCTCGCCTGGTCCGGGGACTTGGGTTCGACCTTTTTTCCCTGGGCCATCTCCCGCATCATGCTCGTGACTTCTTTGGGGTCCTTGAGTCCCAGGGAGTAGAGAGCGTAGTCGGTGATCTCGTTATCCTTGTTCACGAGTACCACGATCTCATCGTATTTCTCGGGCATGCGCCCGGCCAAAACCTCGTACCGGAAAGTCAGCAGTTCGGGATTATCCAAAAGTTCCTCCCATACGTCCGAGCCCGGCCTGTTCCCCATAACACGCATGGCTCCGCCGGACGATCCCATCCCTGTCAGAAGGGAACTGGGATGAACCCGGAAAACCCCGTCGGAAGTGTCGGATCTGTAGATGTTCATCGGCGTGGCGTATCCGAACTTAATGTCGTTGGCGTAGGGCGCGATGCCGCTTTCTTCGCTTTCCACAAATGCTTTGAACGCCCTAAGGTCATTGGCCGAAGACTCTGTCATGAGGCTCCTCATCATGTCCACCATCACGTCGTAGGAATAGACTTTGTCGCGCGGGTGGTCCGCCTTATGAGTCCTGATGCTCATGGCCGCGCCAAGAAGCGCGGTCATGTCCACCGTGGTCTGCTCGATTGAAAGCGGATAACTGGACATGGTGTCTTTCTGGACGTTCGCGATGTAACCTTGCATGCCGCTTGAAAGAGCGAGGATAAGCGCGATCCCTATGATGCCGATGCTCCCGGCGAAGGCGGTCATGAACGTGCGCGCTTTCTTCGTCATCAGGTTGTTGAGACTCAATGACAAAGCGGTGCCTAACGACATCGATGGTTTGCGTTTGATATTCGCTTGCCTTTCGGGCGAAGGCTTCTCGTCGCCCTGTTCAGAAGATGAATCGTAGGGGTTTGTGTCGCCGGTTATCCGGCCGTCTAGCAACCGCACGATCCGGGTGGAGTACTTCTGCGCGAGTTCAGAGTTGTGGGTCACGAGGATCACCAACCGGTCGCTCGCGATCTCCCTTAGGATCTCCGCTATCTGAACGCTGTTCTCTGAATCGAGGGAGCCGGTCGGCTCGTCCGCCAGAAGGATCTCGGGGTTGTTCACGAGCGATCTGGCGATGGCGACCCGCTGCATCTGACCTCCGGAAAGCTGATTAGGTTTCTTCTTTGCTTGGTCTCCTAGCCCCACTTGATCGAGTACATGCAGGGCGCGCTTTTTGCGCTCGGCTTTGGAAACGCCGGACAAAGGCATGGCGAGTTCGACGTTGGCCAATACGGTCTGGTGAGGGATGAGATTGTAGTTCTGGAACACGAAGCCTACAGACCGGTTCCTGTACGCGTCCCAATCGGCATCCTTGTATTTCTTGGTGGAGACCGCGTCTACCATCAGGTCGCCGGACGTGTAACGGTCCAAGCCTCCGATAATATTCAACATGGTGGTTTTTCCGCAGCCGGAAGGCCCCAGGATTGAAACGAACTCGCTCTTGCGGAATTCGATATTGATGCCCCTGAGCGCTTCTACCGAAGTGCCACCCATGAAGTATGTCTTGACGATGTCCTTCAAAACCAGCATGCGTCCGACTCCCTTCGTTTAACAGCTGGCACGGCCTTTTTCGTAGTAGACTTCCCGCAGTCCCATAGAAAGAGGGATCTTCTTCGCCTCATCTATATACGCATAGAAGTTAGCGGCAGTATGGGCATCTGATCCCATTGTGAAATCGCGCCCGCCGCACTCCTTGTAGAGGTTCAAGATGCCTCTAGACGGCATTGCCTCGGTTAGGCCGACCCGCAAAGACGAGGTGTTCACCTCAAGCACGATGCCGTTGGAAACCATAGTAGAGAGGATTTCCCTCATCTGCCCCTCGTCATACAAAAGTTCCTTGTAGTATCGCTTGGGGAAGTCCAAATGGCCAACGCAATGGAAGCCGCCGCACTTAACCGTCTTCAAAAGCTCCGCCCAATAGCCGCGGTAGCAGTCCTCGAGGCTGATGCCCTGCTCCAGCATCCCGCTTGGGAACAGGTCGCCGTCCCAGTAGTGGACGCTTCCTATAATGAAATCGTAGGGGTACTTGCCGTAAGACTCCAGCTCGGCGCGATAAAGGTGCGGCTCCGAGAACTCAAGGCCCGCGAGAAGTTTCACCTTGTCGCCGTACAAGTCTTGCATCCTGTGGAACGCGTCGAAGAAGGCATTCGGTCTATAGTATCCCGTACCTTCATCGTTCGGGTTGTTATCGGCGTGTTCTGTGAAACACATGCAATCGATCCCCAAGTCGACGGCTTTCTTGCAGTAGTTCTCCATCGGCTCCCTTGAATCCGGTGAGAAGTTCGTGTGAAAGTGAAGATCACACCTTATTGCCAACACCCTCTTCCGCTTTTCTCCTGCCTGGCATGGAACCCATCCGACTTAGTCTATCATTCGCGCATAACGGGGCAAAGGAGGGCTTGTCGGCAGGAGTCTTCGCCGTCCGCGCGAAAGGTAGGAAATGTCCCCAGAAGGAGAAGTGTCCAATGGATCCGACAAATACCGGATGCGGGGATTACGCGTCAACAGTCACCGCCGTCTACTACGCGAAGAGCTGCGAGCGCATGGACGAGGTGGGTGATGATAGCGTCACGCTTACCGTCACTTCGCCTCCGTACTGGAAAGCCATAGACTACGACCGTCATGCGAAGAATCCCCGAAGGCATTACCGGACCAGCGAGTACGCGCGCGGGTTTGACGATTATCCCTCATACTTGGATTGGCTGACCCGGGTTTTCGATGAGGTCATGAAAAAGACCCGGCCCGGCGGTTTTCTCGCTATCGTCGTCGGGACCGTCCTTTGTGACCGGATCTCCTATCCCGTCCCGTTCGACATTGCCGTCAGGCTGGTCTCTTGCGGCTGGGCTTTCCATCAGGACATCGTCTGGCACAAGTCCACCGGCGGCGTGAAAAGGGCAGGTGTGTTCATCAAACAGCCGTATCCCGGTTACTACTACCCCAACATTATGACCGAGTACATCTTGATCTTCCGCAGGCCGGGGCCGCCGATATATCGTGGCGTTGATGCTGAGCGGCGGAAATCTGCCGCGTTTGATATTGGCGCTCTCTACACCAAGGAGATCGCCAACAACATTTGGCACGTACCTCCCGTGCCTCCGCGAAGCATAAAGCACCCTTGCCCCTTTCCCGAGGAAATACCCCACAGGCTTATCAGCCTCTACTCGTATCCCGGCGACGTCGTGCTCGATCCCTTCCTGGGGTCGGGGCAGACAGGCAAAGTCGCGTACGCTTTGGGGCGCAGCGTCATCGGTTACGACACGGTAGGCGAGTACGTGCGGTACGCGTACGCCCGTCTGGAGGAACCTTTGAGGCTAAGGCCCCTCCAGCTGGTATCTTCTTACGATCACGTTCCGCTTGATGCCCCTCTTGGGTACGGCGGGCGATCGGGAGTGGGCAGGACCCGGCACGGATCAGGCACTCCCTCGCGAGGAAGGGCGCGCGCGG
>CAZMEF010000082.1:4613-7606 GCA_964565305.1 uncultured Eubacteriales bacterium
GACCACTACTTTCCCGTTCACCATGACCAGCCAAGCCTTGCCGGCGATCTCGAAGGGGTCGCCATCGAAGATGGAAAGATCGGCGTCTTTCCCCGCCGTCAGGCTGCCAACCTTATCTTCTATTCCCAAAATCTCGGCCGCGTTCAGAGTGATGGCCTTTAGGGCGTCTTCCCTTGTCATGCCGGCCTTTACCGCCATTCCGGCCATAAGCGGCAAGGAGGCCAGGGGCACCACCGGCGAGTCGGTCATGATGGCGACCTTGACTCCGGCTTTGGCTAGAACGCCTGCCGTCTCGAAGGACTTGTGCGTGAGCTCGAATTTGGTCTTGTGACCGAAGCTTGGCCCGATGATCGCCGGGGCGCCCACTTTAGCCAGATCTTCGGCGATGAGGTGACCTTCGGTGCAATGTTCAAGAGTGATACCCACACCGAACTCCTTGGCGATCCGGATGGCAGTGAAGATGTCATCCGCTCTGTGAGCGTGGGCCTTTAGGGGGATCTGTTTCCTGACTACCGGGAGCAGGGCCTCCATTTTTGCATCATAAGCGGGCAACTTCGACGCGTCGTCGCCGGCGCGCTCTATCTGCTCTTTGTACCTGACTGCCTTCGCCAAAGATTCGCGTAGAACGGCGGCGGTCCCCATACGCGTCATTGGAGTCTTGTTCTTGGAGTTGTACACCCGCTTTGGGTTCTCGCCGAAAGCGATCTTCATGGCGAGCGGGTCCTTCACGATCATGTCGTCGACTCTGTGCCCGTAAGTCTTGATGACCATGAATGTACCGCCGATGGGGTTGGCGCTTCCCGGGCCGGTCGCGGCGGTGATGACTCCTGCCTCCAGGGCTTCCTTGACTGTCTGGTCGGCCGGGTTGAACCCGTCGATGGCACGAACGTGAGGCGTAACTGGATCCGTCATCTCATTCACGTCGTCGCCTTCGAAACCGATGGCGCTTTCCCACATTCCCACGTGACAGTGGGCGTCGATGAATCCGGGATAGATGGCCCTTCCCGCAGCGTCGATGACTTCCGCGCCTGTGGGGATTTCAAGCCTCGCTCCCACTCCGACGATCTTGCCGTCTTCAACCAAAATGGTCCCGTTCTCAATTATTGGTCCGTCGACAGGATAGATCTTGGCGTTTTTGATGGCTATCAAACTGATACCCCTCCCTCTTCTGAGTCCGGTTGGGCCTAGCCCCCCGGAATGTTCTCGGAATGTTCTCCAAACTTCGACTCAGGAGGGAGTGATTCCTTTCGCCTGGCGAACCTTCTGGACTAGCCCAAAGCGACGTCCATGATCATCATTACGGTGAACCCGAGCATGGCTCCCACGGTCGCGATGTTCGAATCTCCCGAGGACTGGGCTTCGGGAATGAGTTCCTCCACCACGACGTAGATCATGGCGCCCGCCGCAAAGGCGAGGGCGTAAGGAAGGATCGGCTGGATGCGGAGGGTAAGAAGCGCGCCGAGCACCCCCGCGATGGGTTCCACGATCCCCGACGCCTGGCCGTAGAGGAAACTCTTCATGCGGGAAAGCCCTTCGCGCCTTAGTGGTATCGAGGTAGCGGCGCCCTCAGGGAAGTTCTGAAGCCCTATGCCGATTGTCAGCGCAATGGCGCCTGTAAGTGAAGCCGAGGGCAATCCTGCCGCTACGGCTCCAAAGGCGACGCCGACGGCCAAGCCTTCCGGGATGTTGTGCAGAGTAATGGCGGTCACCAACAGGATGGATCTCCTCCAGCTGCTTTTCAGGCCCTCGGGTTCGCCTTCGCTCTTGCTGCCTCCGTGAAGGTGCGGGATCAAGATGTCGGCGATAAACAGGAAAACTCCTCCTAAGAGGAACCCTATCGCCGCCGGCATCCACTTATTCCCGCCCGCGGCCTCGGACATATCGATAGCGGGCTGAAGAAGTGACCAGAAACTTGCCGCCATCATGACGCCCGCAGCGAAGCCTAGCATCAGGTCGAGCGTCCTTTTGTTTATGGTGCGAAAGAAAAACACCATCGCGGCGCCCAACGCGGTAAGGAACCACGTAAAGGTCGTGCCGTAAAGGGCCATCAGTACCGGGCTCTCAGGCACGGGCCAACCTGCTCTCCCACTCCCGCTCATTGAAGCCGACCAGCACAAGGTCCTCGCTCACCACGAGAGGACGTTTCACCAGAAGGCCGTCTGAGGCCAATATCTCGAACTGCTCTTCTTCAGTCATGCTGCCGAGCTTGTCTTTCAGGCCGAGCGCGCGATACTGGATCCCGCTTGTGTTGAAGAATCTGCGCAAGGGAAGGCCGCTTCTCTGGTGCCATCCGCTCAGTTCAGACGCAGTCGGGTTTTGGACTTTGATATCCCGGTATTCATAGGAGATTCCCCGATCCGAAAGCCACTTTTGGGCCTTCTTGCAGGTAGTACACCGGGGGTAACAGATTAACAGCATGGCCATCCCTCCGAGTTAACTCCATTTGCACGCCTGCTCCAGGATCCGCGCTATTTCCTCCAGACCTTCCTGGTCGGAGGCGTCGAATCTGGCAAATAGGGGGCTGTCGATATCCATGACCCCTACGACTATCCCCTCATGTCGGAGCGGGATCACTATCTCCGAGTTTGACGCGTCATCGCAAGCGATGTGGCCGGGGAAAAGGTGTACGTCATCTATCCTTTGGGTTTTGTTCTGTTGCACCGCTGTGCCGCATACGCCTTGTCCTATGGGGATGCTCACACAAGCGGGCTTTCCCTGAAACGGCCCAAGCATCAGTTCCTCTTCCGACACGAGGTAGAACCCGGCCCAGTTTATGCCCGTCAAACCCTGCCACAAAAGGGCGGCGGCGTTGGCGAGATTAGGGGTAACGCGCCGTTCTTCGCCTACCAAGGCCCGCAGTTCGCTCTGCAGGATGGGGTACAATTCGGATTTATCTGTAGGGTAATTGTCGCGTCGAATCTCAGATGTCATGGGTGACTCCTCCGTGAGAACGATCCTGACACAGCGTCACTTGATTCTGGCATTTAGGCGGG
>CAZMEF010000083.1:0-7574 GCA_964565305.1 uncultured Eubacteriales bacterium
CCACCACGAATCGGGAACCGTCACGCTGGGCCGTAACGGAAACACAATACCCCGATTGGCTCGTGAACCCGGTCTTCAGCCCGTCACAGCCGTCATAGAGGTAAACCAGTTTGTTGAAGTTGGTCAGCATGTTCTTTCCGCCGCGAAACTCCTGCATGTAAATCTTGGTGTAGTCGAGAAGATGCGGGACGGAAGTTGCGTGCCTTGATAGGAGGGCCAGGTCCATGGCCGAAGTGACGTGTCCCGGGGCGTCTAAACCGTGGGGATTTTGAAACGTCGTGTCGACCATACCGAGTTCGGCTGCTCTTTGATTCATCCGGGCCACAAAACCCTCTTCTGTGCCGGCGAGGTGCTCCGCGACGATTACGGCCGCGTCGTTTGCGGACGCAACCGCCACGGCCTTGAGCCATTCGTCGAGGCTCATGATTTCACCAGGTTCCGCCCAAACTTCGGTACCCCCCATTTCCCAGGCGTTTTCGGATGTTACGGCCTGATCGGTCAGCTTGGCTCTGCCTGAAGCTATATCTTCGAAGGCCAATACCAGGGTCATCACCTTGGTGACGCTCGCGGGGTTCCTTTTGGTGCGCGCGTCCTTCTCAAAAAGGACCTTTCCGGAAACCGCGTCCATCACCACGCACGAGGGTGAATCTACTCGGGGAGGGGCGATGATGTTGGCAGTCTCGCCTGTCGCCCCAATTTTCGAGGGATGAGAGACCACACCCAAGAGGATTAAGAGGACCGCAAGGGCGATAGCCCGTTTACCTTTTCTCATAGAACGACGCCTCCAAGCATAGTATCCTCGACGTTAGGATACCTAGAGGAGCGCGCTCTTATGTTTAGGCGCGAGGGTGGCTTCTCGCGTACACATCCTTCAAGCGGTCTTTTGTCACGTGCGTGTATATTTGGGTTGTGGATATGTCCGCGTGCCCTAACATCTCCTGCACGGCTCGTATATCCGCTCCATTTTCGAGAAGGTGGGTGGCGAAGGAGTGCCGCAGAGTGTGGGGAGTGATCTCTTTGCGTATGAATGCCTGTTGAGCATACTTCTTGACTATTTTCCAAAAGCCCTGGCGCGTCAGGCGGCGGCCGTGGTGATTCACAAAAACCGCCCTTTCTTTCGGCTCCGCGATTAGCCTCAGTCTTGCGTTTTCCAAATAGCTCCGAAGCGCTACAACGGCCATCTCGCCGATGGGAACGACCCGCTCTTTGGAACCCTTTCCTACGCAGCGGATGAATCCTTCTTGCAGATCGATATCCTCTACATCAAGGTTGACCAGTTCCGAAACGCGGATCCCCGTCGCGTACAGCAACTCGAGCATAGCCTTGTCGCGCTTCCCGGCAGGATGGGAGAAATCGGGCTGCGACAGGAGCCTCTCCACTTCATCCACAGTTAGGACTTTGGGCAGTTTTCTCTCCAGTTTCGGCGAAGACAGTTCGCCTGTCGGGTCGTTGGCGACGTAGTTTTCCTTCACGAGGAACTGGTAGAAGGCCTTAAGCGCGGCTAACCTTCTGGCTATTGTCGCAGTCGCCTTACCTTGCTTGCGGAGAAACATGAGATACGCGACGATGGTGGACTGTGAGGCGCTTTCAAGCGGAATCTGAGTATCACCCGAAAGGAAGCCGTAATACTGCTTTAGGTCGCGGCTGTAGGATTCCAGGGTATTGGTGGCCAACCCCTTCTCGTGGCCCAGGTAGTCGATAAACTCCTGTATTAGACTTTCCACGCCCACCATCCTCCCCGGAAAGTGCTCGTTCTTCTTTCTCGCTAGATTGTCATGTGTTCTGCACCGACGGCCCAATCCCTTCCCGGTTTACCTATCTTCTCCTGCTCTTTGGACAAATATCCTTCTCCATGAATTTCGTTCCTTAGAGTCTTATGTGAGCGAAAGGGCTTCTATTCCGTAGACAAAGAAAGGGGCCTGGAAGGCCCCTCTTGCGATCTGGGGATTTTGACGGATCTATGCCAGCGCCTGGGCAAGCGGAGTGAACGGCAAGTCATGAGCGTCCGCGACCGCCTTGTACGTGACTTTGCCACAAGTAACGTTCACGCCTAAAGCCAAAGACGGATTCGCCGCGACGGCCCCCTTGAAGCCCTTGTTGGTGAGCTGCAACGCGTACGGCAAAGTCGCGTTCGTCAGGGCCAGAGTGGACGTACGAGGAACCGCTCCCGGGATGTTGGGCACAGAGTAATGGACCACGCCGTGCTTGGTGAAAGTCGGGTTGGAATGGGTAGTGGTGTGATCCATGGTCGCGATGCATCCGCCCTGGTCGATGGCGACGTCTACCATGACCGAGCCCGGCTTCATACCCTTGACCATCTCTTCGGTGACCAGCTTCGGCGCCTTCGCGCCGGGAATCAACACGGCGCCTATCACCAGGTCGGCGTTCCGGACGGCCTCATTGATAGAATAAGGGCTGGATGAGAGCGTGTGGAGCCTTGCTCCAAAAACATCGTCAAGGTAGCGCAATCTCTCAAGGTTCACGTCTATGATGGTGACCTTCGCTCCCAAGCCTATGGCCATCTTCGCGGAATTTGTGCCGACAACGCCGCCGCCAATGATGACGACCTCAGCCGGAAGCACCCCGGGGACGCCGCCGAGGAGAACGCCGCGTCCGCCGTGCCTTTTCTCAAGGAAATGCGCGCCCACCTGGGTGGCCATCCTACCGGCTATCTCGCTCATGGGAGTAAGCAAAGGCAGGCTCCTATTGGGAAGCTCGACGGTTTCGTACGCCACGGCATCGATGTTCTTTTCCACCAATGCGCGCGTTAACTCGGGTTCAGCCGCCAAGTGCAGGTAAGTGAAAAGCAAAAGCCCACGCTTCATGAGGGGGTACTCTTCGTGTAGAGGCTCTTTGACCTTCATGATCATGTCCGCGTTTTCCCACACGGAGTTCGCGTCGGGAAGAATGGCGGCGCCTGCATCGGCGTAAAGCGCATCCTCAAACCCGCTGCCTTCGCCCGCTCCCTTTTGAACGAGAACCTGGTGCCCTGCAAGCACGAAAGCCTGTGCTCCGGCAGGGGTCACCGAAACGCGATTTTCGTCCGGCTTGATCTCTTTCGGAACTCCAACTCTCACACAACTCATCCCTTTCTTTGTCGCTTGAGCGAGATCACACTGATCCAAGCAAAGAGATTCTACATCGTTCTCCGATATCCTGCCCGAACCACCTTTCGTCAGGTTCGAGCCGAGGGGTAAGGCAGAGGCCCGTGGCTATATTTCAGGAGGTCGCCGCTCGGACCAGCAAAAGAGGAGAGATGTAGGCTTCGATTAGTGCGGATAGAACAAACGCCAACGCCACGACGAGACACCGTACCGTGTACGCGCCGGCTTTTTGCCAAAACGCGCCTTGCGCCCAAGGACGGCCGCGGAAGAGAGAAAGGCTGAACGAGAGGGAAAGGGTGGCAATAAGCAACATGGCCGGAATGGCCAGAAGATTATGGGGAAGGATTCCGCACAAAAACATAAGCGTGCCGCCTGACGTCACTTCCCTGACTACAAAAGAGGCCGAGAACCCGACCACGAAACCCCGCACCAAAAGCATAAGGCAAGTCAGCGGCGCACCGACTATCGCCATGCCAAAAGCCCAAAGAAGAGCCGCCCCCCTCAGATTTTGGACTAGCGATAACCGAAAAACCGTCTTGGCCTCAACGCCCGGGCTTCTTAGGCCCCTCATGAAAACCTCAAGATAGGACAGCAGTTCCGCCTTTTCGTTCACCGACAGCACGCGAAGACTGAGGACACCCATGACGATCCCCGCCGCAAGAAGCGAAGCGCAAAGGATCAGGGGTGAAAGGTCGCCGGAACGCCTCACTACAAAGCCCCCTCACAGCATGTCTCTTGCCCTCAAGAGAAACCTATGAGGAGGCTTCGTTCTCTTATGACTTCAGCTCTGTTTGGTCTTGACCCCTGCCCTGATCTTCGGGCCACCCCCGCCCGGCTTGTCGGCAAACAACCCGGGATTCGCCGGGTCCAACGGCTCGGGGTCAGCGGGTTCTGGTTCGTCGTCCCCGTCGGCTTCCGTCGTCGATCCAGGTTCGGCCTCCGAATCCCTTATGACCGATCCGCGTTGAGGGATAGCTTCCATCCTGCGGTTCATCGCGTCAAGAGTGGCGCGCACGCAAGCCTCTTTCGCGTCCCTCTTCACAATCGCGCTCCCCACAATCTGTTCCTGATTCTTCCTCGGAGTTAGAAGGTCAACCAGAACGTCTACGATCCTCCGCGAACCGACTTCATGTACTGCCACATCGTCCACGTAAAAGGCGTGGGGCGGCTCCAAAGCGGTGTTGGCGGCGAGACACGTCGCCTTCGCCACGCCCAACAGGGTTGAATGCTCCGAAGAATCGGACTGGACCTTCCCCACATAAGTGACCACTTGGCCGTCGTAAGGGCGCTCAAGGGAGACGCACAGGTCTGATTTGCCGGTCCGCGCGTCGCTCTTGACCTCAATTCCTACGAAACGCAGACGCCCCAAAGGCTCGGGCATCCCGACCCTCACCTGGGCAACCGAAACCTTCCTGCGATCGACCGTAATGTCCCATTGAGCCTTCAAGGCGCTTTGAATGTCCCTTACGATCTGCTTGGGGTTTCTGCTTAACCCCGTAAGGATGTGGATCTCTTCGATGGCGCCCCAGTCGTTGATGACTACTCTCGCCTTCTGAATTCCGGGAAGGCAAACGAGAAGCGCCTCGATGTCCTTCACGCTCACGGTCTTTTCGTTATTCAAGCTCCCACCCCTTAGGACCGTAGGGACGACTGTTCTGCTTAAGCGCCCGCTTACGACTTTTGTCGCACCAAATCCATGCCGTACACCAGAGCCTTTTCGTTCAAGGGAAGAAGATCGTGGTGCCTCTTGCTGATGACCTTTGGCAGCACTTTGCGGATTGAGTCGAGTCCGACGGCTCCGGTAGCACCTATCAAGGCCCCCAAGCAGATCATGTTCGCCACTCGCTCCGCCCCCAGCGCCTGCGCCTCATCGTTTGCGGCGATGCGGTGCACGGCGATATCCTTTCTGGTATCTTCGACGTTCACCATAGAGGAATTGATGATCAGGTGCCCCCCTGGGACGATCGCCTTGTGGAATTTGGCAAATGAAGGAAGGTTCATGACGACGGCGACCGTCGGTTCTGTCACAACCGGGGATGCTATCGGCTCATCCGAAACGCAGACAGAGCAGTTAGCGGTGCCTCCCCTCATTTCCGGTCCGTACGAAGGCAGCCACGACACGTACTTTCCTTCTTCGTTTCCGGCGTAAGCGAGCAACGTCCCGATAAGCATGATGCCCTGACCGCCGAACCCGGCCATAATGACCTCGTGCAGCACGGCTACTTCCCCCCCTCGTTCTTGAACTCGCCGAGAGGGTACTCGGGGATCATGTTCTTCTCAAGCCACTCTAGACTTGCGACAGGGGTCATGCCCCAGTTAGTGGAGCACGTCGAGAGAAGCTCGACGATAGAAAACCCCTTCCCCTCCACTTGGTTCTGAAAGGCCTTCTTGATACCCGCCTTGGCCTTCTGGATGTTTGGAGGGTTATGAAGCGAGAACCTGGCAACGTACGACGCGCCCTTGACCGTCGACAAGAGTTCGGACACTTTCACCGGGTAACCCTGGCTTTCCGGATCTCTCCCGAAGGGAGACGTCGTCGTTTTTTGGCCTATCAAGGTGGTGGGCGCCATCTGCCCGCCGGTCATCCCGTAAATCGCGTTGTTTATGAAAACCACCGTGATGTTTTCGCCTCTGACCGCGGCGTGAAGGATCTCGGCCGCCCCGATGGACGCGAGGTCACCGTCGCCTTGGTACGTGAAGACGATAGATTCGGGATGAACTCTCTTGATGCCAGTGGCCACGGCGGGCGCTCGCCCGTGGGCCGCTTGCTCAAAGTCCACTTCGAAGTAGTTGTAGCAAAACACGGAGCAACCGACCGACGCCACCCCTATGGTCCTGTCCTGGATGCCGAGTTCATCTATCACTTCGGCCACCAATCGGTGGGCGATGCCGTGCGGACACCCCGGACAATAGTGGGTCGCCACGTTGGTTAAGGATTTCGGGCGTTGGTATACAGGTCTCACCGGCGTTCGCCTCCGGATTCTCTGTCGTAGTAATCTGTAACCGTGATGGGCTTTCCGGCCGCAAGATCAGTAATCCTTCGTTCGATCTGCCGGGGGCCGGGAATGGCGCCTCCGGTCCGCCCGTAAAAATGAACCGGGGCTCTCCCGTTTACGGCCAGGCGGACGTCTTCCACCATCTGCCCGGTGGACAGCTCCACGCAAAGGAAACCTTTGGCTTGCGCGGCCACCTTGTCGAAGGCTTCATAGGGGAACGGCCACAAGGTAATCGGGCGGACAAGCCCCAATTTGATCCCTTTTTCCCTTGCCCTTTGGACCACAAGTTTGCAAATTCGCGAAACGGTCCCGTACGCCACAAGGAACCACTCGGCGTCGTCACCCTCGTAAATCTCGTACATTACCTCGTTCTTCTTGATTTCGTCGTACTTCTTTTGGAGCCGCCAGTTGTGAGCGTCCAGCTCTTCGGGATCGAGAACGATGGAGTTAATCTGGTTATTGTGATCTCTGCCCCGGCGCCCCGTCGCGGCCCAGTCTTTCTTGGGGAGGGCCGAAGGGTCCAACCTTTCGGGGAAAGTAACCGGCTCCATCATCTGCCCTATGTTTCCGTCGCCCAGAACGACCACGGCCGCGCGGTACTTATCCGCGACATCGAAGGCCTTGCCCATGAGGTCGCACGCTTCCTGGATGCTCGACGGGCCGTAAACGACCAGCCGGTAATCGCCGTGTCCCCCGCCCTTGGTGGCCTGAAAGTAATCAGACTGGGACGGCTGGATTCCGCCGAGCCCAGGCCCGCCTCTCGACATGTTCACGATTACGCACGGCACTTGCGCTCCGGCGATGTAGGAGATTCCCTCCTGCATAAGGCTGACACCGGGACTGGAGGATGATGTCATCACTCTCGCGCCCGCTCCGCCCGCGCCGTAAACCATATTGATCGCGGAAACCTCGCTCTCGGCCTGAAGGAATACTCCGCCTTCATCTCTGAGCCTCCGGGCCATGTACTCGGAAATCTCGTTTTGCGGGGTGATGGGATATCCGAAGTAGTACCGGCATCCCGCGCGGATCGCCGCTTCGGCCAACGCCTCGTTCCCTTTCATCAAAACAGAATCTGCCAAGAAAACTCACCTCCTGGTTATGGGCGGAATACCTCGATGACCGCGTCCGGGCAAATGCGCGCGCACAAGGCGCAACTGATGCATTTATCCTGGTCCTCGTCCTTGACAAACGCGGGACGGTAACCCTGTTTGTTTAGCCCGTCAGAAAGCCCGATTATTTTCTTCGGGCAGACGGTGATGCATAGTTCGCAGCTCTTGCAGTGCTGTTCGTTGAAAACGACCCTCTTGTCCAAGCGCTCTCCTCCCATAGGGCAGCCCTATCGATCGATCTCCCACGGCTTCAATAGAAACCGCCGGAGCCACAACAGGCCTTTGTCCCCTAGTTCTGATCGGATCTCTTCTTCTTTGACTTTGAGAGTTTCGGGTGCGGCGGCGAATACCAAAGGAAGTCCGGT
>CAZMEF010000084.1:0-7527 GCA_964565305.1 uncultured Eubacteriales bacterium
AAGCGAAGTCTTCTACGGGGAATACGGGCTTCAGACGCTCGACGCGGCCTGGATAACCGATAGGCAAATCGAGGCGGCCCGCGTTGCCCTAACTCGCTACATCAAACGTGGCGGCAAGGTCTGGATCAGGATATTTCCCGACAAACCTGTGACGAAGAAGCCCGCCGAGACTCGTATGGGCGGCGGGAAGGGGAACCCGGAGTATTGGGTGGCGGTCGTCAAGCCGGGAAGGATCCTGTTTGAGATCGCAGGCGTGCCTGAAGCCGACGCTAGAGAAGCGTTAAGGCTTGCCGGGACCAAGCTTCCCGTTCACACAAAGTTTCAAACAAGACGGGAAGCTGCAGTAGAGATGCAGGAGAAGGCGGTGAACGAAGATGAAGGCGCAGGAGATTAAGGCGTTAAACGACGTGGATCTTGAAAAAAGGCTTTCCGACCTAGAGGAGGAGCTCTTCAACCTGCGTTTTCAAATGACCACGGGGCAGCTTGACGATGTGATGAGCATCCGGGAAGTCAAGCGCTCTATCGCGAGGGTGAAGACCATCCAGCGTCAGCGGGAGCTCGCAAGGCTTCCACAGGAGGGTTGATTATGGAACGCGCTAAGCGCAAGCAAATCACCGGTGTGGTGGTTGGCGACAAGATGGATAAGACCCGGGTGGTCCTCATCGAGGGCTGGAAGGTAAGTCCAATCTACCGCAAGAGAATCCGTTCCACACACAGGGTAAAGGCTCACGACGAAGAGAACGCGGCCAAGGTCGGCGACAGGGTCCGTTTGGTCGAATCAAGGCCCCTTTCCCGCGACAAGAGATGGCGCATTTCACAGATACTCAGGGCGCCTGAGTCGGGAGACGGCGGGGGTGACGCTTCGTGATTCAGGTACAGACGAAGCTTACTGTCGCCGACAACACAGGAGCTAAGAAAGTCATGTGCATCAAGGTTTTGGGCGGGGCCTTGCACCGGTACGCGGGCCTCGGCGATGTCATCGTCGCCGCGGTGAAAGAGGCGGCTCCCGGGGGCGCCGTGAAAAAGGGACAGGTTGTTAAGGCGGTCGTGGTGAGGACGACGAAGAATGTCAGGCGCCCGGACGGCACTTATATCAAGTTCGATGATAACGCAGCCGTCATATTGCGGGATGAAAAAGAGCCGCAGGGCACGCGCATTTTCGGGCCGGTGGCGAGGGAATTGAGGGACAAGAAGTACACTAAGATAATCTCCCTGGCTCCCGAAGTCATATAGGGCCAAAAGGGTGGTGGAGTTCTCGTGAACATTCGTAAAGATGACACCGTCCTTGTCATCACCGGGAAGTACCGCGGCAAGAAAGGCAAGGTAATGCGGTCCATTCCCGCCAAAGGCTACCTGGTAGTCGAGGGCGTCAACATGATCAAGAAGCATATGAAGCCCACAAAGGACATCCAACAAGGTGGGATCGTCGAAATCGAGGGCCACATTCACAAGTCAAACGTGATGCTCGTGTGCCCGAGGTGCCAGAAGCCTACCAGGTTTGGAACCAAGATGGACGGGACCAAGAGGGTCCGCGTCTGCAAAGAGTGCGGAGAAGCCATTGACAAGTGAGGTCGAGTAACGTGGCCCTAAAGGATTTGTACCGTGATGAAGTCGTCCCGGGTATGATGAAAGCCTTCGGTTACCATAACGCGATGCAAGTGCCCAAGGTAACCAAGGTGACCATCAACATGGGAGTGGGCGAAGCGACCCAGAACGCCGACGCGATTGAGGGCGCGGTTTCAGATCTCGCGAAGATCGCCGGTCAGAAGCCGGTCATCACGAAAGCTAAACGTTCGATTTCCGCTTTCAAAGTAAGAGCAGGAATGAACGTCGGATGTAAGGTGACTCTGCGTGGAGAGCGCATGTACGATTTTCTGGAGAAGCTTTTCAGCGTGGTAATGCCCCGGATCAGGGATTTTAGGGGCATTTCGCCCGACGGTTTCGACGGTAGAGGAAACTTCTCCTTGGGGCTCAGAGAGCAGATCATTTTTCCTGAGATCGATTACGACAAGGTCAGCAAGATCCGCGGGATGAACATCACCCTGACGACAAACGCCAGGACGGATGAAGAAGGGCTCTACCTTCTGAAATCCCTCGGCATGCCGTTCAAACAGTAAGGAGGAGATTACTTGGCGTCTTTGGCCAAAATCAACAAGGCGAATAAGGAGCCAAAATACGCTACTCAGAGGGTCAACAGGTGCAAGATCTGCGGAAGGTCCCGTTCTGTCATACGAAAGTTCGGGCTTTGCAGACATTGCTTTCGGAATTTGGCCCATCGCGGAGAGATTCCTGGCATAACAAAGGCCAGCTGGTAGGAGGGGAACCACCGTGACACACGACCCTGTTGGGGATATGCTTACGAGGCTCCGAAACGCGGGGCTGGCCAAGCATGAGAGGTTGGAGTTTCCCACCTCCAAGATGAAAGAAAGGATCGCCGGAGTCCTGAAGGCCGAGGGCTATATAAGGGACTTTGAGGTGATCCCCGAAAGGCCTGTGGGGAGACTTAAGGTATACCTCAGATACGGAGCCGGCAAGACAAGGGCCATTACGGGGATCAAGCAGATCTCCAAACCCGGGCTCAGGGTATACGCCGGGAGGGACGAGATTCCCAGGGTATTGGGAGGCTTGGGCATAGCCGTAGTGTCGACTTCTCAAGGGATCATGACGGACAAAGCCGCAAGGGAAAGAGGACTAGGCGGCGAGGTCATTTGCTACGTATGGTAAGTTTTTGCGGGAGGTCTTTGATGTGTCTCGAATAGGACAGAAGCCCATTGCGATACCCGATGGGGTCGAGGTGATCCTGGCGGATGATAAAGTCACGGTCAAGGGGCCGAAAGGAACCTTAGAACGCTCTTTTCACCGGGACATGAAGATATCCGTCGAGGACGGATTTGCTACGGTCGAGAGACCGAGCGATGAAAAAACGCACCGGGCCATGCACGGGTTGACGCGCACCCTGTTAGCCAATATGGTTACCGGCGTTACAGAGGGGTTTCACAAGGGTTTGGAGATTTCCGGCATGGGCTACAGGGTAACCAAGGCGGGCGATAAGGTCGTACTGAACTTGGGGTTCATAAGGCCGGTGGAGATCGTTCCGCCCAAGGATATCGTCATTGACGTGACTTCGCCCACGGCCTTGACCGTACACGGGATCGACAAGGAAACTGTCGGGCAGATTGCTGCGGACATCAGGCGTCTTCGCCCGCCCGAGCCGTACAAGGGTTCAGGCGTGAAGTACGCGGGCGAGAAGATACGAAGGAAGGCCGCGAAGACGACTAAGTAAGCGCTTTCCGAGTAGGGGGATAGACCTAGAATGGCTATCAAAGGCACGAAAGAGAAAAGAGATAGGCGCCACCTTAGGGTGCGAAAGAAGATTGCCGGAACACAAGTTAGGCCGAGACTTTGCGTCTTCAGAAGCCTTAACCATATTTACGCTCAGGTAATTGACGATGATGCCCAAGTGACTTTGGCTTCCGCATCCACTTCCGAACCGTCCCTGAAAGGGGCTTTGAAGTCGGGCGGCAACGTCGAAGCCGCGAAGGCTGTCGGCAAGATCATAGCGGAGAGGGCCATAGGCAAAGGCGTCAAAAGCGTCGTTTTCGATAGGGGCGGCTACCTCTATCACGGGAGAGTGAAGGCGTTGGCGCTCGGGGCAAGAGAGGGCGGACTGGATTTCTAAATGCGGGGTGATTACTCGGTGGATAGTCCAAGAGGTGCAAGAGGCAGAGGTCGTAGCGATAACCCTCCGAAAGACGGTCCGATGGAGCGTCCGGGCGACGAATTCAAAGACGAGGTCGTTTCGGTCGGCCCCGTCTCAAAGACTGTTAAGGGCGGGCGGAGGCGTTCGTTCCGCGCGCTCGTGGTTGTGGGCAACGGCCAGGGGAAGGTCGGGGCCGGCTTGGGTAAGGCTCTAGACCTTACGGATGCCATTCGGAAAGGCATCGAAGACGCTAAGAAGAATCTGATCGAAGTACCCAGACACGACAACACCATACCCCACGAGGTCCTAGGCAAGTTTGGCGCCGGCATGGTCATGCTAAAACCGGCTTCTCCGGGGACCGGCGTCATCGCCGGGCGCGGGGTCAGGCCTCTCATGGAACTCGCGGGCATTCAGGACGTCTTGGCTAAGTCGTTGGGTTCCGAAAACCCGTACAACGTCGTTTACGCGACCATACAGGCTTTCAAGGAGCTTAGAAGCGCGAGAACGGTGTACGAGGTTCGCGGCAAACCTGTAAAGGCGGCGCGGGACGGGGAAGCGGAGGTCACTTCCAATGGAACTCTATGATCTGAGCCCAAATGCGGGGTCGGTCAAGAAGGCAAAACGTAAGGGCCAGGGGATCGGCTCCGGCACCGGCAAGACCGCGGGGCGTGGGCATAAGGGCCAAAAATCGCGTTCGGGGGGCACAAAAGGGCCAGGCTTTGAGGGAGGCCAGATGCGGCTTACCATGAGGCTGCCGAAGCGCGGGTTTCACAACAAGTTCAGGGTCGATTACGACCTTGTGAACGTTGAAGCTCTTGATAGATTTGAAGCCGGGTCCGAGGTGGGGCCGGATGAACTCGAGGAAGCGGGCCTTGTGAGAAGAGGCAAGCCCTTTGTGAAAGTCCTGGGCGACGGCGGCATTCAGAAGGCTCTCACGGTGAGGGCTCACGCCTTCTCTTCGTCGGCGAAGGAGAAAATTGAGTCCGCCGGCGGCAAGGCCGAGGTGATATAGATGATCGCCACCTTGCGCAACGCGTGGCGCGTTCCGGACCTCCGGAAAAGGATCCTGGTCACAATCGGGATGTTGATAGTGTACAGGGCCGGCGTGGCGGTGCCTGTGCCGGGTATTATTCCCGGCGTCATCAAAGACCTGTTCGGTGAAGGCACTTTGTTTTCGTTCATGGACTTGTTCTCGGGCGGGGCTTTGAGCAGCTACTCCGTCTTCGCCATGAGCATCTATCCGTACATTAACGCGTCGATCCTTGTACAGCTCTTACAGATGATCATCCCGAAGTGGGAAGAGATGTCCAAGGAAGAGGACGGACGGAAGAAGCTTCAAGGCTACACGCGTTACATCACCATTGTGCTCGCCGGCATACAAGCGTTTGGCATGACCATGGGCATCAGGTCCAGAGGCGCTCTGGTATCTACGTCCATGTGGTTGGCGGTCGAAGCCATGTTGAGCCTTATAGCCGGCACGGCCTTTCTCATGTGGCTGGGGGAACTCATCACCGAGAAGGGGATCGGGAACGGCATCTCGTTGTTCATCTTCGGCGGCATCATCACGGGAATGCCGTCCGAGATCTTTCAACTATACACCCTGGCTAGGGCCGGACAGACTGCCTGGTACAACATTATTTTCATGGCAGTCATCTCGATCGTCACCATAGTCTTGGTGATTTGGGTCACTGAGGGAGAGCGCAGGATCCCTGTTCAGTACTCCAAGAGAGTGGTTGGACGCAGGATGATGGGCGGGTATTCGACGCACATTCCCATAAGGATAAACCAGGCCGGAGTGATACCGGTCATATTCGCTTCGTCGATTCTATCGTTCCCGGCCACCATCGCTTCCTTCGTGAACAAGCCGTGGGCGCAAAAGCTCGGCACGTTATTTCACTATTCTCAGCCGTGGTATACTGGCGTGTATGCCCTGTTGATATTCGGTTTCACCTTCTTTTACACCGGGATGATCTTCAACCCGATAGAAGTGGCCGATAACATGCGGAAGTACGGCGGATTCATACCCGGAATAAGGCCGGGAAGACCCACAAGTGAGGCGCTTTCGCGGGTAGTCACGCGCATCACCGTTGTGGGCGGTCTCTTCTTGGCCATCATAGCCGTCTTGCCTAACTTCATGATCCAGTTGACAGGCTTGCCGGGCTTCCATGCTCTCGGCGGAACCGCTCTTCTCATCGTAGTTGGCGTGGCTCTGGATATCATGAAGCAGGTTCAGGCGCAGTTGGTCATGAGAAACTACCAGGGATTCCTGAAGTAGGTGTTGGGGTCTTGAGGGTTCTTCTGTTGGGCCCGCCGGGTTCAGGCAAGGGAACCCAGGCGAAGGCTTTGTCAGAGAGGTTCGGCATCCCTCACATTTCGCCGGGCGACATGTTCCGAAAAGAAGTGAGCGCCGGAACCGAACTTGGGCACCTTCTGGCCAAAGTGATGGCCGGCGGTGGGCTGGTCGATGACCGGATTACCATCCAACTCATGGAGCGCCGGATGACGTCAGACGATGTGGCGGAGGGTTTTGTGCTAGACGGGTTCCCTAGGAACCTTACGCAAGCAAAGGCTTTGGACGAGATCTTGCGCAAGACGGGCCAGTCGCTTGACGCCGTGGTGGACCTGCGAGTGTCTGATGAGGAGGTACTGGAGCGAGCGGCCACACGGAGAGTCTGTCCCGTGTGCGGCGCGCCGTACAACCTCAAGTCGCACCCGCCTCACGTGGAGGGACATTGCGATTTGTGCGGCTCCGACATCATTTGCAGGGACGACGACAGAGCGGAAACTGTTCTCGAAAGATGTGCCGTCTACCATGAGTATTCAGAGCCATTGCTCGAGTACTACGGGAAGCGGGGCGACATCGTTCAGATAGATGGCCTCATGAAACCAGAGGAGGCTACCGAAGCCATAGTGGAAGCGTTGCGAAGATGATTATCCTTAAGAGTGACAGCGAAATCGAAGTCATGGCGCACGCGGGCCGTATCGCGGGCGAATGCTTGTCATATGTGGGCTCGCTAGTGCGAGCGGGAATCACAACCATCGAACTCGACGACGCGGCCGAAACATTCATAAGAGAACGCGGGGCCATACCGACCTTCAAGGGGTACCAGGGCTTTCCGGCGTCCATATGCGCATCGGTGAACGATGTGGTAGTCCACGGAGAACCTGACGGCACAAGGCTTCAGGAAGGCGACATCGTGTCGATCGACGTCGGCGCGACGTTTGATGGCTTTGTGGGCGATACGGCGAAGACGTTTCCTGTCGGAGATATCTCCGATAAGGCGGCTAGACTGCTTGAGGCCACGAGGACCGCGCTCGATGAGGGCATCTCCGTTGTCAGGGAGGGCGGCTATATCGGCGACATCGGGTACGCCATCGCCAAGCATGTCGCGAAGTACGGTTTTGGCGTCGTAACGGATTATGCGGGACACGGGATAGGAAGAAACATGCACGAAGACCCTAGCGTTCCGAATTTCGGGCTCTTGGGTTCGGGCGCGCTGTTGCGAAAAGGTATGGTCATCGCCATCGAGCCTATGGTGAATGCCGGTTCCGGGAGAGTCAGAACGTACAGGAATTTGCGGGTCGTTTCTTCGGACGGCTCGTTGTCGGCACACTTCGAGCACACGGTAGCGGTCACGGCTAAGGGTCCCAGGTTGTTGACGTTGGTATAAGTTCCCAATGCGTGGACAGACTTTCCCGAGGGGATATGAGGGGGAATAACATGCCGAGGCAAGATAGCATTGAGGTCGAAGGCAAGGTCGTCGAGCCGCTGCCCAATGCCATGTTTCGGGTGGAGATCGAGGGAGGGCACAAGGTTTTGGCCCACA
>CAZMEF010000085.1:0-7434 GCA_964565305.1 uncultured Eubacteriales bacterium
AGCGCTCTTGGAGGTCACGGCGCAGGTGTTTACGACGACAAGATCCGGCACTCCCTCCGCGGAACGGTTATCATCCAGCACACGGTAGCCACGCTCGCGAAATGTGCCCTTGAGGTAGTCGGTATCGTACTGATTTTGCTTGCATCCCAGGGTCCGAAAGGCGACCGTCATCTTTTCGGACCCAATTGGGGTCTTATCGGACAACTGCTTAACCCCCGCTCATCGCCTTTTCTTTTCGAACATTATACCCTGAGGCCGGATGAGTCGAGGGACAAGTATTCCCACGCAGCCGTTCTAGGGCTCGGGTCGCTTAACGATGTTTTCCGATACCGTGACGAGCATGAGGCCCTTGTCTTTGAACCCTTGGATTATCTCGGGCAGCGCGGCCAGCGTGTTCTCTGTCGGGTGCATCAAGACGAGGGAACCGGGGGTCGCGCCCGCCAACGCCCGCTTCCAGATGGTTTCCGGAGGCGGATGGCGCCAGTCAACAGTGTCCACGGTCCACAATATGGTCTGATACCCCAGTTCCATAGCGTACGAGACGGTGTCGCCGGTCCATTCGCCCGAAGGCGGAGCGAACAAGGGCGATGGTCGAAACCCGGTCGCGTCAAAGATTCGCTGTTCACCCGACCGGATCACCGCGTGGAGTTTCTCCCTCGACATCGTTTCTACGTGGACATGGGATCCCCCGTGGTTGCCCAATTCGTGGCCCTCTAGCGCGATCCTTTTCGCCAGGTCTGCGTTGCGTTCAGCCCAAGTTCCCGTAGGAAAGAACGTGACCTTGACGTTGTTTGCGCGGAGGATGTCCAGGATCCCGGGAATGTACTCCTCGCCCCAATCTACGTTGAACATGAGACTGGCGCAGGGGTTCCCGGTGAGTCCGCACCTCACAGGCGCCAGGGTCGCAACGGCTTCCCCCGCGTACATGCCGATTATGTTCACGCTACTGGCAAGCCAAAGCGCCGCAAGAAGGGCCGCGAAGGCGAAATACTTTCTCTTGACAAGCAGCACCAAAGGCACTTCCTTTCGAACACAAGGTGGGTCTCAAGGAAGAGCTATGAACGAGGGGAACGGCTGATGCTTTGCGTCCGGCCTCTTGGGGCGTAGGAGCGCACTAATATCGCCACTGCGGCAATGGAAGCGGTGTCGGCCTTCAATATGTACGGCCCTAACGAGAAAGGGATAAAGCCTGCGTCAAGCGCCCTGTCGACCTCCGAAGAATCGAATCCGCCTTCCGGGCCGATGAAAACGGAAATCGTCTGACGACCAACCTGATCGGGTTCCGCCATCCCCGGCCGCGACACCGGATGCTCGTGCGCTAGCAGCCGTTTTCCGGTTACCGGCTTTTCACTTCCGGATAGGATAGCGTCAAAACTGACCAGATCCGCTACCGGCGGGATGAAGGACCGCCCCGACTGCTCGCAAGATGCTTTGGCGATTCTGGCCCAACGCTCCCGCCTGACCGACGCTTTCTCTCCATCCGGCCTGGCCACTGTACGCGCTGTCACCATGGGATGAATCGAGCGTACGCCGAGTTCTGTGACCTTCTCAATGACGAAGTCGAATTTGGGGCCTTTGAGAAGTGCGGCGTAAAGACGGATATCAATAGGGGGATTTGCCGCCGGGGAGGTTCCCACGATGCGCCCGACAACCTTGTGGCTTCCGACCGCCATCACTATCGCGTCATGGATGCTGCCGCCTGAAACCGCACGGAAAGCCTCGCCCGGCTTCAACCTTTTGGCGAGGGCGTGCCTGAAAAGATCTCCTGTAAGAATGACTTCGTCCCCGGCTACCATGCCGGGATCCACGAAAAACAGTGCGGGCGTGTGAGAGGAATCGGTTCCCAAGACTACTTGGCCCCCGGCTCGCTTGTGCCCCTCAAACGCTCGAAAAACCCGCGAGTTTCGCTGAAGGTCTCCCCGTCGAGTTTCCCAAGCTCCTTAAGCGCCTCGCGCTCTTTGGCTGTGAGTTTGGTGGGCACCCTGACGTTAGCGCGCACAAGAAGATCGCCCCTGCCTTTCTGTTTAAGGTGCGGCATCCCTTTCCCGCGCTGACGCAACACTGCGCCAGGTTGTGTTCCCGCCGGCACATCCATGTCGATCTCGCCCTCAAGTGTGGGAACGCGAGTCTTGCCTCCCACAGCGGCGAGGGTGAAACTGATGACGCGATCGAGAATGAGGTCGTCGCCTTGGCGCTGGAAAACAGAATGCGGTCTGACGAAAACCACGACGTAGAGGTCACCGGCGGACCCGCCCCGGATTCCCGCGTTTCCCTGACCGCCAAGCCTTAGGCGAACTCCCGATTCAGCCCCCGGCGGTATTTTGACCGTCACCGTACGGGTTCTTCTGACTTCCCCCGCACCTCCGCACTCGCGGCAGGGCTTCTCAACGTACCGGCCTGTGCCGCCGCACTTGGCGCACGGAGTCACGGTCATGACCTGTCCAAGAATTGTGGGCCTAGTCGACCTGACCTGCCCCGTACCCTTGCACGCAGGACAAGTCACCGCTTTTGAGCCGGGCTCCGCGCCCGATCCTTCGCAGCGTTCGCATTTCTCCGTTCGCGGGATCCTTATATCCTTCTCCACGCCTGTGAAGGCCTCTTCGAGCGTTACCTCCAACTCCGTCTCAAGGTCCGCGCCACGCCGCGGCCCAACGTCGGGCCTGGAACGCGAGCCGAACATGTCGCCCATATCGCCAAAGATGTTGCCGAAGGGAAATCCTCCAAACCCTTCGAAAACCCCTCCGAACGGGTTGCCGCCCGACGATTCACCGCCCGGTCCGTGGCCCACTGTCGGACCGTCCGCGCTCCCGTAGGCGTCGTAATTTGACCGTTTGTTGGAATCAGACAAGACATCGTAGGCCTCGTTCAGCTCTTTGAACTTGGCCTCCGCGGAAGAATCCCCGGGGTTTGCGTCGGGATGGTACTTCTTGGCCAACTGCCTAAACGCCCGCTTTATATCGTCACTCGAGGCGCCTTTGTCGACGCCCAAAACCTCATAATAGTCCCTCATCAAATGTCCGCTTCCTCCGGGCGCCCTTTAGCGCCGCTTGTATCGGTGTCATCTTTCTTCTTGATTATAGTGTCTATCCTCAATATAGCGCAGGCTATCTCCAAAGCCGCGTTGAGCGCGTATGTCTTTACAGGCACAGGATCGAGAACGCCGAGCTTGACCATGTCGACTACATCACCGGTGTCGCAGTCCACGGCGAGATCCGTATTGCCGGTTTCCGTTTGGTGGGCGATCACATCCCCGACCTTTTCCAGCGGGTTGAAGCCGGCGTTCGCCACAATTTGAGACAAGGGCCTCTTCAGAGCTTCCACGACGCAGTTGAGGCCGTACGCCTGCATGCCCTTTTGGCTTGCCTTCATGCGCTCGACCTCTAGCGCGGCGGCGATCTCGATAGCGCCCCCGCCTGATACGACCCCTCCCCGGATGGCCGCCTGGACGGCGGAAGCCGCGTCGGCACAGATCCTTTCCCGCTCGCGCCTCACTTCTTCAGTGGAAGCGCCCACAAGGATCGTAGCCGTGGGAATCCCGGCGCCCCCGAGCACTCTCACGTTTTCGAGCTTTTCGTCTTCGCATACTTCCTCGGCGCCTCCCAAGTATGCCAAAAGCTCGCCCGCGGCTTTCTTGAGCCCGGTCCGCTTGATGGCGCGAGCGCCGGTATATTCGCAAACCTTACGCGCCTGGGCTGAGGCCACACGTCCAAGGACCATAACGCCCGCGTCGGTAAGGATCTCCTCTGCAAGGTCGGAGACCCCCTTATCCACTACCACGCAATTTACGCCGAGAGACACGATTTTGGCCACATTTGCTTTGAACTCTTCTTGCAAGGCCAAGTACCTCTTGAAGCCCGATTCGGTCGAAAGAGCCTCATCGTCAACAGCTTCAGCTTCGAGCGAATCGTCGATAACAAGTATCTTCGCCGTTTTGATGGCTTTGGGCATCTCTTCCGACAGTCTTTTCTTGTCAATAACTATCCCCGGCACTACTTCGCTCTCCGCGCCTTCCTTCGCCACAATGATGTCAGAAAGCTTGTAGCCGCCCTCAAGCAACTTATCCCGGCCGATCATACGCGCGGCCGACACGACCAGGCCCGCGATGTCGCTGTCGCCGCGCCCGGCCACAAGCGCGACTTCGCGAAGCAAAGGGTCTTCGAGATGGCCGATGGGCATCGCCTTCTCGCGCACAAACTCGATAGCGCGGGAAACGCCGCTCCTTACGCCGTCGATCAACCTCGATACCGGAACCCCGCGCCTGACCTGAGCCACGCCTTCTTCCAACAAGGCGCCCGCCATGATGGTCGCCGTAGTAGTACCGTCGCCCACCTCGGATTCCTGGGCTTTCGCCGCGCCGATCACCATCTTCGCGGCAGGGTGGCTTACGTCCATTCTTGTGAGGATGGTCATACCGTCGTTTGTGACGACTACTTCCCCATACCTGTCGACAAGGAGGGTGTCCAGGCCTTTGGGGCCAATTGTGCCCTGCACTGAAGACGCGATGGCCCTTACGGCGCTCGCGTTCGTTATCAAAGCAGCGAGTTTTTCGTCGACTTCGGAGCCTTGGGAAATCTGTCTCGAGCTCATGCGCTTCCTCCCGCTGCATTCCTCTTGACGTCTACCCCGAACGGGATAACGACTCCGAAAGATGTCGCTCACAGAACTGAATGATGGCCACCGAGCGCCCGTAGTCCATGCGCCTGGGCCCGAGAAGGCCGATGCGACCTTCGCCCCTGCCCGCGGCGAACCTGCCGCACACAACGCTAAGATCCCTTACGGCCTCGTCGCCACTCTCTGTTCCTATGCTGATAGAGGGATCTCCTTCGCGAGCCTGGTTCTCTAGGACATATCTTATGACGGCATCGCTCTCGATCGCGGAGAGCAGACCCTTGACCCGTGAGACGTCTTTGAACTCGGGCTGGTCGAGAAGGTTGGCGGCGCCGCCTACAAAGAGCCTGTCTCCATCCGGTTCGGATGATAACCCGCGCAAGAAGCTCGCCACCTGATCTATGAGGTTCGAGTAACGAGACGCCTCCTCGCGCAATAGCGCTTGCGCCCTAACGGCGACCTCCCCTAGCGGTACGGAAGACAGGTTCCGCGTCAGCATGTCGCTCGCGTAACGCATTTCTTCGTAACTCATGTCCGGAACGTCCACCGTGCTCGTCTCGACGAAACCGGCATCCGTCACGATCACTAGCAGAGCCGTGGACCGCGAAGCGGGAAGAAGGTGCACTGTCTGACAGGTGACCTCGCCGGACTCCGGGCCAAGGATGAAGCCCAGGTAGTTGGTAGCCAAAGACAGAACGCGGACGGTTTCCTTTAACAACGAGACAACGTCCCGTGCCGTTCTCCGGAAAAGCGATTCGAGCGCCCATATGTCAGCGTCGGAAAGTTTCGGAACGGGCATCAACTCATCGACGTAAAAGCGATATCCCCTGTCCGATGGCACCCGGCCGGAGGACGTGTGGGGCTTATCGAGATATCCTCCCTCTTCCAGCTCGGCCATCTCGTTTCGGATGGTTGCGGGACTTACCCCCAAATCGTACCTTCGCGCGATGACGCGCGAGCCGACGGGAAGCCCTGTTTCGATGTGTTCTTCGATTATGGCCCGGAGGACGCGGGCCTTCCGATCATCTAAAGCCATATCGGAGACCCCTTTCTTAGCACTCTTCTCCTGCGAGTGCTAACCTAGATGCAACATAACACGAGACAAGTAGAGGTGTCAACAAATGGCGCGCTGCAGGATAAGGCGCAATTCAGGGGCTTTTTGGCGCCGTCGGAAGGGTGATCGAAGCGATAGCCCAGGCTAGCGCTTCCATGCTGTTTTTACACTCCTCAAGCTTGTTGTCCACTCCGCCGACCTCGACGAGCACGGCTTTTGGGGAGTATTGCTGGTTATACTGCGCGGAGGCGTACAGGATGCCCCGGGAGATGCCGGGGTAAGCATCCTCTAGGAGCCCGACGATCTTCTTCGCCAGGGCATAGTTGTCCACCCACCTCGGGTTGTCGGTCCCTACCACCAGCATCAACCTGGCGTATGTCTTCCCCTTTATGGTTACGGCAGTTATGTTCCTGGGCTGGCTGTCACGGTGCAGATCCACCAGCAAATCAAAGGAAGGGTATTTGTCCAAGAGGGCCTTCACTGTCTGCTCTGACCTATAGTAGGCCCCCACTCTGGAATCCTGATCATGCACCGTTCTGGAGTGCACGCAAGCGATCCGGTAGCGATTCTCCAGTTCCGACACAAGATATTCGCCGACCCTTACCACCGTCTTCGCCGAATCGTTCGAAAACGCGCTTTCGGCGACGGTCTTCCCCACCTCGGGTAGGTAAGACTCTGTAGCGTGCGTGTGGTAGATCGCGACGGTGGGGACGGGCGAAAGGTCTATGCTCGCGGCCTGCACATCGCCGCCCGATGAAAGGCTGTACAACACGGGCGTGACGCCCCAATCCTCCTCCAGTCCCGAAGGGACAGGCGAAGAAACGGCTAGCCCTCCCGAGAAACCCGGAAAGTCCGCCATCAGCAGATCGTGGGCGCCGCGCAGTTCAAAGCCGAGAAACCAACTGAGGATGGACGTGGCGACGCTCGTGGTCCCTTTCTCGACACGACTTGTCTCCACGTGGTTGATTAGCGGAAATCCTGCCTTGAGCGCAGTTTTCGCCAACGCGTATCGGCCCCAAAGGACCGAGTAAATGGTGGGTGAAGCGATCTCGCCGTACGACTCCCCTTCACCGCCGGTGAAGACGGTTCTGGAGGGTGCAATTCGAAAAGTCAGGGCGAAAGCGAACAAGAAGACTACTAGCACTGCCTCGGCGATAAGTAGCCGGGCCAATCTCCGGTTTCGGGTCATAATCGGCCCCCTCCATCGTCTATGAGTTGGGGGTGGAAAACATGCCCTAATCCCGAGGACAAGGCCCGGCTCGTTCTACCTTATGACCGTCGGTACGAACGCGTCGATAATGCCGACCACAAGAGATGCCAGTAGCGCTCCCAGAATGGTTACGCTCATTCCGGGTACGAGGAACTGGGTCACATAAATGACGATCGCCGCCACCACAAATCCGATGATTCCTCTTGATTGCGGGGACACCCGTTGTCCCAGGATGGCTTCCACGGCCCAGCCCAGCAGCGCTATAACTACGGCGGCAAGCAAGGCGTTAACGAAGCCGAGCACCTGAAATCCGGGCAATATCAGCCCCATTACCATTAGTACGATAGCGGACACTACGAACCGTATGATCGCGCCTATCCACGAAGACCCTTGCATTTCCATCACCTCCAGCCGAGTTCATCGCAAAACTCAGACTGTATGTTGCCCAAATTAGCCATAATGCTTGCAAGGTGACCATGTCTCGACTATAGTAGTCGCAATAACCGAATAGACACCTCTTTCATCTAGAGGCGGCGGAGGGACAGGCCCGATGATGCCACGG
>CAZMEF010000086.1:0-7354 GCA_964565305.1 uncultured Eubacteriales bacterium
CCGGTGAGGATGTTGTTTTCGTAAGGCAGCGCCACGAACCGGAGAAAGAAAAGTCGTTCACAGATCTTTTCATATACAGCGTGGCTGGAGGAGAGCGCAGGCAGCTCACCAACTCCGGAAAAGACCGCGGTCCCAGGTGGTCGCCCGATGGCGAGAAAGTCGCGTTCGTGTCCGAACGTTCGGGGAAGGCGCAGATCTGGATGATCGACCCAAAAGGCGGGGAGGCGTGGCAGATTCCCACCAAGGAAACGGTTCAAGGCGACATCATCTGGAACCCCCACGGCAAGCGGATTTTCTTCGCCTGCAACGCGTTCGACAAGCCAGATGATTGGCACCCTTACTCCGGAGCGCCGGACGATGACAGGGCTAGGGCAGCGGAGCAAGCCGCAAGGGCTCTCAAAGCCAAAGACGACAAATCGAAGCCTAAGCAGGATGGACCGGGGCTCGAAGATGAGAAACCAAACGACATCAAGGTCATAACCAGGTTTTCGTACCGTTTCGACGGGATCGGCTATTACGGAGACTTGCGACGTCAGGTGTTTTCGGTGGAAGTCCCGGAAGGTCCTCAAGGCGACACAGAGCGCGCTGCAACCGCTTTGACGTCGGGAGACTATGACCATAATCTTCCGACTGTCACGCCGGACGGGAAGTACGCGATCCTTTCCGCCTTGCGTCTCCACGATAGCGACTACTACACCAAGTCGGACCTCTGGCTCTTCGAGGTAGGAACAGGGAAGAGCGTCTTCCTTTACGACTCTCCCGGGCCCGCACACGACCCGCGGATTTCACCGGATGGGCAGTCTGTGGCCTTCTTTGGACACGACATGGCCCGCGGCGTTTCGACCCGCACAGATCTCTACATCTTGCCGGTGGGCGCTTTTCTACAGTCAGTGGCTCGGGGCGAAACCCCCGCCCCTCTCACCGTGAAGGACGCAGCGAACGTGTCCGCCTGCTATGACAGGGCCGTGGGATTTGGGGCAGGTTCAGAGCCTCGATACGGCGGTATGAGCAGCTTAGTATGGCAGGACGAGGCGGTCTACTTTCTGTTGCAGGATCACGCCGAGTGTTACGTGTACAAGGCAGCCCCCGGCCCGAAAGGAACGGCCGGCGATGAAGCCGGCGGAATCGGCGGAACGCGAACGGAAGGGACTACCGCAGCCTCCTGGCAGGTCACAAAGGTGTTCGGTGCTCAAGGGACCGGCCTTTGCGGTCTGCACGCGGGGAATGACGTGTTCGCCTATCAATCGTCTAGTCCTACCGCTTCCGAGGACATCTTTATCCGGCGCGACGGAGTCGAAACCCGCATTACCGATGAGAACGATGTGTTCCTTCAAGAGCTGGCCCTTGGCAATGTGGAGAAGTTTGAGTACCGCGCAAGCGATGGACAGGCGCTCGATGGATGGCTCATGTATCCCTACGGGTATGAGCCCGGCAAAAAGTACCCGTTGGTACTTCAAATCCACGGAGGGCCTCACGGCGCCTACAGCTCGGCCTTCATGTTTTCTGCTCAACTTTTCGCGTCGCGAGGTTACGCGGTGGCGTACTGCAACCCTCGAGGAAGCACCTCTTACGGGCAGGAGTTTATGGCGGTCATTGACGGCGATTGGGGCAATAAGGACTACGATGACGTCATGTCTTGTGTGGACGCGGTGGTCGCTCGCGGGATCGCCGATGAGGGTAACTTGTTCGTTCACGGGTGGTCATACGGTGGTTACATGACGACCTGGATTGTCACCAAGACTGATCGCTTCCAGGCCGCCTGTGCCGGGGCGTGTGTTTCCAACATGCACAGCGGTTACGGAACCGAAGACATCATTTTGTCTGACGAACAGGAATACGGTGGGAAACCGTGGGAAGACGCGGCGCGGTTGCTTGAGCTTTCTCCCATCAGCCACGTCCACAAAGTGACAACGCCCATCCTTCTTTTGCACGGGGAGAGCGACCTGCGCTGTCCGATCTCGCACTCTGAGCAGTTCTACATCGGACTCAAGCGGCTCAAGAAGACCGCGGTTTTTGTGAGGTATCCGGACGAGTTCCACGGTCTCAAGAGGCACCTTCACAGGATGGACAGATTTAGGCGCATGGTTTCGTGGTTTGAGCACTACAAAGATGCGGCGCGGTGACACGCGACGGATACGACGGTGGCGTAATCAGACGTCGGGTGTCCGATTGACGGCGTCCTTCAACGTCTTGCGCCTGGCTTCCGGGATGCTCACGGCCCATATGGAGGCCAACACAAGCGCAACGCCCAGCACCTGAGTCAAGGCTAGGGTCTCCTTCAGCACCAGGTAGCCCAAGAGGCACGCTGCCACAGGCTCCGACATAGCCATAATAGAACCTTTGGTGGCGTCTACTTTGTTGATTCCGTCGGCAAAGAGGATGAACGCCAGTGTTCCGGGTCCCAGCCCGGCAAGAAGGAAGATTAGCCAAACGCTTTTGGGTGCCAAGGCGAGCTTTTGAAAAATGCCGGGCGCCCTCTTGTTCACGAAGGTGAGGATGAGACAAAGATTGGTGGCGCCGAAAGTCATGGTCCAGAAGTTCAAAGGAATAGGGCCGTACTTGCGGCCTACCCGTTTGTAAACAAGAGTCTGCAAGCCGTAGCTAAGGCCCGAAAGGATGCCCGCGGCGATTCCCATGGCCGACATGCCCTGCCGGACAGATTCCGACCCTATGAAGCCCGATGTAAGGGCCGTACCGGTCACAGCTCCTACCAAAGCAAGCCCCTTCGCCCTGGTCACAGGCTCCTTGTACACTAGAAACGAAAGGATCATGACGAAGAAAGGTGCCGTGTAGTTGAGGGTCACGGCCACCGCTATGCTGGTGTTGGCCAGGGCGTAGAAGTACGCTGTTTGCGAGAACACGACGGCTAGCAGACCCAACAACAAGAAACTCACGGCGTCTTGAGCGCTTAGAAGCAAAAACCCTTGTTCTTCGCGTTTGACTGGTCCTAGGATTCCCGTTCTGACCAGAAGATAGAGCCCGAGCATTGACGCCGAAAGAGCTGATCTGCCCAGCACTATGTCCCACGGCGTGAAGCCGTTAGTCTGCAATATCTTGAGGAGAGGCCCCATAGAAGCCCAGATGATGCCCGCCCCGACGATTTCCAAATAGCCCACGATATCCTCCCGTTAGAAACGCTCATATCATCATGACACAAAGCAGTCCCCGGGGTAAGCCCATCGCTAAGCAGAGGTGCTATCCGGAAAAGGGCACCTCAGCTTTAGAGGCCGCCTCGCCGGCGCTGTACGGTGGCTCGCCCGGCGGTTGGCAGAGTAAGTCAGTCCTCGAACGTACCTTTTACCAAGATCTCCCCTTGGTGCATCATCAGGATACCTTTTGCCATCACCGTACGGATATTGAGATCTTGGTCCATGAGCACGATATCAGCGTCCATTCCCGGCCCGAGAGACCCTTTCCGGATGTCTATCTCCAGCGCTTTAGCCACGTTCCACGTTCCGAGGGATATCGCCGTCGGAATGTCAACTTTGTGATCTCGCACCAGCGACTTGATCGTTCCGTGTAGGGTAGTCATCACCGCGGCTTCAAGGCCGATCATCTCGTTCTTGTCGTTCCACCGTGGCATGCTTCCATTAGCGTCAGTACTTATTGTTATGAGGCTCGGGTTGCTTGTCGATTGTATCGCTCTCAACACCTGTTCAACGGAACTAGGGTCATCGCCGGCTGTGAAGTCGACATACCCGCCATAGTTGGCGAACTCCATTGCTTGATCGAAGGCCTTCTGCGCGTGGGTTGGCCTGAAGTGCTTGATGGGGATGTCCGTATCCCTGAGCACCTGGAATATAAGGTCTAGTTGCTCCTTCTCGCTGCCGAGGTGGAAGACTATTATCCCCGGCTTCCCGCTAATCAGGCCGGCCTGCCTTACGCTGCTCGCCAGCCTCGTCAACTCCTGCTTGGTGATGTGGGACGAACGGTGATCAGAGATGGCAATCTTCACGCCAAGGACTTCTTGAATGAAGGCTATGTCCTTTTTCACGTCGCCGGTGACGGTCCTGGTTGGATACTCGTAGGATCCGGTCAAGCAGTAGGCGGTTATCCCTTCCTCGTTCAGCCCCTTGGTTTTCGCCACAAGGTTCTCTACGCTACGGGTTATGCCATCGGTGCCCAAGAGTCCAACCACCGTTGTCACGCCCGCCTTGACGCAATCCGACAGCTTCAGTTCCGGAACCCTTGTCCTGAAACTCCCTTCGCCGCCACCGCCGATGACGTGAACGTGCTGGTCTATGTAGCCGGGAATCACGAGCATGCCCGCACCATCTATGTGGTTTTGGTTGGGCAATCCGAAATCAAGATCGCCGCCAATCTCGACAATCCTGTCGTTGCAGATGAGGATGTCCTTGATTCCGAGATCTTCAGGTCGAAAGACATGAACGTTTTTGAGCAGCGTGAACAATTGTCCTCAATCACCCTTCTGTCGTCGTGTTAGGCCTTCTTCGGAGCCATCTCTTCACCAGATTCCGATACGGGCTCAAAGCTGCCCATAAACTCGCCTATTGACTGCTGCTCAGCGAGGATCTCGCTGTAGCGATTGCCCATCTCCGCCGCTATGCAGGAGGCCAGTATGTTGATGAAGGAAGCGGTGGCTACCTGAGAATTATAGTAGAAGTGAGTGGCGGTCGGGGATATGAACGTGACGCCTCCTTCGATAACTGCAGGTGATTCAGTGCCGTCGGTGATGGTGATAACCTGTGTATCCCGGTAGCGGGCGTATCTCGCGACGTCGTGAATGGGCCGGTAGTAGGGTGGAAACGAGAGCAAGACAACCACATCGTTCTTGCGGAGCCGCGCGAGCGTTGCCTGCACTGAAGTGTGGTCCCCTAGATTCACGCTGACTGCCTTGATCCGGATGAAATTGAGGCGGTAGCAGAGATAGTCTGCGAAAAGCATGGAAGCGTCATGGGCGAAGACCAACACCTCATCGGCCTTCATGAGGGTTCGCACACAAGCGTAGAGATCGTCAGTATTCAGTTGGTCCATCATGCCGGCCAAGTTTGATACTTCAGCATCGCAGATCTGTTGGAGCCTGTACAACCGCGTACGGCCGACCCCGCTTTTTCCGCTCTCCCGGCCAATGAAGGTTGGCGTTGTGCAGTTCTTCAGCTTCTCGTAGTTCCGGTGTCTGAAAGCTTCTTTCAGCTGTATATAGTTGTCGAAGCCACACGCCTGACAGAACTTCAAAACCGAGACCTCTGAAGCCCCCGCCCTAATGCTCAGTTCCTTCAAAGGGAGGTAGCAGACTTCTTCCGGGTTGGCAAGGATGAAATCGGCAATGGAACGCTGCTTCGTAGTTAGTGCCGGATACTTCTCGTAGATATCATGTACGCCGGCCATGGCATTACCTCCCGTGAGTAAAGTGTTTGCTTTAGTATACACCCCTACCTGACCTAATATCAACACTTTCTCGAAGCGCCACCTGCGCCCATAAAAGTTCAGTATAAGGCCAGTAATACAATATCAGAAAACCAAAGTTATTGCTTTACAATCAGACAAGTTATGTACTACTATGGATTGACGAAGCATCCAGACTATGCCATAGGAGCGCGACCAATGAACAGCAATCGCTCTATCGTCGGTGGCCACCCCGGTGCCGTCCGTCGCATTGGCCGGATGCGGAGGGAAGGCTCCAACAGGGTCAGAGGTGAGCTACTTGATGAGGGGGAGAGACAAGTATGAAGAAGAGTTTGGTCCTGGTTATTGTGTGCGCCATGCTATCGACCGTATTGGCCGCTTGCACACCAACTACTCGCAACGAACCAGATGCTCCATCGGAGAACGTTTTTCGCTATGGGTTCAACAGTTCATGGCCAGACACACGAAACCCCCTAACGGACGCTTATGCAATTTCAGGCACGTTGTACAGAAGTGTCCTATATGAGCCACTGGTGGACATCGGCGTCAACAACGAGTGGGATCCGCGTCTGGCCGTGAGTTGGTCGACTTCCGAAGACGGGCTACGCTGGATCTTTAACCTCCGCCAAGATGTCAAGTGGCATGACGGTGAAGAGTTCAGTGCCGACGACGTGGTATACACCTACAAGACTATTCAATCGGGTCAGATGAGAGGGCATAGGGATCTCAAGGCCTTCATCGAAGTAAACAAGCTCGATCAACACACTGTAGAGATCGTTACGGAAGCCCCAAAGGCGGACATGATACTGCCTCTTACCGCCATGATTGTTCCTGAACACATCTTTGGCAAGATGTCCCTAGAGGAGATCCTAGTGTTCGAGAATCCTCAGCCAGTGGGCACCGGTCCTTTCAGGTTCGTCTCGGACTCAAGGGACCAGTATGTGGAATATGTCGCCAATGACGAGTATTGGGGCGGAAGACCAGGAATCGACAGGCTCATGTTTGTCCGCTATTCAAGCGACGATACAATGTACCAGGCCTTAGCCATCGGGCAACTCGACTACTGCGTTGTGCAGCCAAGCCAGGAAGAGGCGGCAAAGAAGGTCCCCGGGCTCACGGTCCTCAGGTGCGCCCAGACCGGTTACAGTGAGGTTGCCTTTAACATGTGGTCAGATCCCAATGACCGCACAAAACCCCATCCGGACAGCAAGGGCAACCCGCTTATCCTGGACAAGACTATACGCCATGCCATCGACCACGCGATAAACTACGAGTACATTCTCGAGTACGCCGAGGGTGGCATAGGAGTGCTCGAGAGGTCAATCGTGCCTAGATGCTATTCCCAGTGGTGGGTGGATTTTTCGACTTACGACGACTACCGTGAGTATAACCCACAGAAGGCGAGGGACCTGCTCGAGAGCGCCGGGTACATAGACCGTGACGGCGACGGTATCAGGGAAGATCCAAACGGAAACAAGCTGGACTTCCGCTTTTCCATCATAGAGGGTCAATATCGGGATCACTCCCTCATCATACAACAGGATTTGAAGCAGATTGGGATTAACGCGAACATTGAGTTCATGGATTCTGGTCGCCTGAGCGAGATCATCGAGGATCAGGGTTTTGACACCGACATGTTTATCTGGGGCTGGGGTCTCCGGGAACCGACGGACCCGAGTTATTGTCTGTCTCTCATCACCACCGGAGAGATTGGGGGACGAAGCGACTGCTTCTACAGCAACCCGGAATATGATGCGCTCTACACAGCCCAAGCGTCGATGCTCGACTACGATGAGCGCTATGCGGTCGTGAAGAAGGCCCAAGAGATCGCCTATGACGATGCGCCTTACCTCATCCTCGACATGGGAGTGGGTCTCATAGGCTATAACACTGCCGATTGGACCGGCTTTGTGCAGGAGCTTAATGGCACCGGCGGTGTGTGGAACCAAGCAACCCGTCTTGGGCTCAGGCCCGTCAGGTAACCGTT
>CAZMEF010000087.1:0-4036 GCA_964565305.1 uncultured Eubacteriales bacterium
GGTCTTGTTCACGATGATGACGGAAGCCTTTCCGTTCCTCAAGATGTACCCCGCTATGCGCCTCTCCTGAGACGACGGCTGCTCGGTGCCGTCCACCACCAACAAGACAACATCTGCGCGTTTAACAGCTGATAGAGCCCGGCCCACCGACAGTTCTTCCAGTTTTTCTCCGACGGACCTAGGGCGGCGCAATCCGGCGGTATCGACAAGAACGTAACCGCTTCCCTCGAACTCCAAGGGCGAGTCGACGGCGTCCACCGTGGTGCCCGCCCGCTTTGAAACTGTCATCCTGTCGAAACCCAAAAGGGCGTTGACGAGCGAGGATTTCCCGACGTTGGGTTTTCCGGCGATGGCGATGCGCACCGGAGGCATTTCTTCCTCTCCGGATTCCGCCCGTTCGCGTTCGGACTCTGCCATAGTCTCCAGGATCCGGTCCAGCACTTCGCCGAGACCTAGCCCGTGGGCGGCGGATACCGGGAAAACTTCGTGGAAACCGAGGCTGTAGAAATCAGCGGCCTTCACGTCGTGAGCCACAACGTCCGATTTGTTGGCTAGAAGCAAAAGCGGCTTCCGGGTTTTCCGAAGGACATCAGCTACCTCTTGGTCTTCCACCGTAACGCCGAGCCTGACATCTGTTACGAAAAGCAGCATGTCGGCTTCTTCAATCGCCTTCTCGACCTGAACCTTTATGGCCTTGACCATGTCGTCGTCGGAAGAGAGATCGAGCCCCCCGGTGTCCATGAGGGTGAATTCGCGGTCGCCCCACCAACAGGAACCGTAGAGCCTATCCCTGGTTACGCCGCTTTCCTTGTGTACTATAGACGACGAACTGCTCACCATGCGATTGAACAGCGCCGACTTCCCGACGTTCGGCCTGCCGACTATCGCCACCGTGTATGCTCCTGCCATGATTACTCCTTCCTGCCCAGGGTTTCTACGGCCCCGGACAACCCTTCCGGCGATGGCTCGACTACCATAACCTTGATACCGCAAGCCTTCTCCAGGCCGGCAGGCGTCATGTCGTCCAAGAATGCGCCACCGAACAGGGAGATAGACGGGATTAGGGCTTCACCGTAAGCCTCTGACGCGCCTTCTTCTATCAAGAAATCGTTCAAAGCCGCGGCGATGTCCTGACCTGTGAGCAGCCCCGAGCAGGTGACGGTGTCGCCGAAAAACTGGTTCCGGACGGGACATAGGGTGATGAGAGAGCTCAGTCCAAGCTTTTCGATGGCGCTCTGAATCTCGCCTTTAGCCATTTCGCCCGACACGGCGACGGCTTTGCGGAGCCCTTGCCGCGGGCCGGAACGAGGCTCGCGTCGCGTCTGTCCCAAGGAATGCCGGAAGTCGGCCACCATGCCGATGCCGTTATCGAACTGATGGAACTCACCGTAGTATTCGTAAGGCGGGAAGGGTCGTCCGGCAAGGTAGTACAATTCATCGGCGCCGTAAACCCAGTTGTCGCCTCTTTTCGAATACACTTTGCCGGCGAAATCCTCAATAAGATCGAGAGTTCCCGAAGCCCAGGCCTTGTCGATAGGCGGCGAGGGAAGCGTCTTGCGGTACTTCGTGTAGACGGCGGGGACGACCCCGACAGACACGACGGCCTCTCCGAGAGAATCCAGATCGGCAAGCGTGTTTACCAGTTGAAGACCGTCGTTCTTGTCTCTCAGCAGAACTATCTGGGCGTGCACACGTATTCCCAGCCCGGCGAGGCGTCTCAAGTGCTCCATGATCCTGCCGGCCTCGGGGTTTCCCATCAGGCGACTACGAGTCGCCTCATCTGTGGAATGGACCGAGACGCGTATGGGCGAAAGACGCTGTTCCTCCAACCTCGCCCAATCTTCTTCCGAAAGGTTTGTCAGGCTTATGAAGTTTCCGTAAAGAAAGGACATGCGATAATCGTCGTCTCGCACGTGCAGGCTTTCTCGCATCTCGTCGGGGATCTGGCGCACGAAGCAAAAAACGCAATGGTTCCGGCAGGTCCTCATCTCGTCGAAAAGGGGCTCTTCGAAACGAATTCCTAGAAGATCGTCCTCATCTTTTCGGGCGGATATGGCGCGACTGCGCCCGCCCCGGGATTCGACCGTAAGCGAGATATGCGCGTCGGAAGCGTAGAATCGGTAATCAAGTTCGTCCCGAAGGGTTCTGCCGTTCACGGAGATGATCCTGTCTCCCGGCCGAAGGCCCAGACGGTATCCCAGACTGCCGCGCTCCACCTCGCTGATCATTCCGCCTTGCCGTCGGCCCATCGACCCAGATTACCTCCCCTTTTGGCTGCCCTACATTATCCTTCCACCCGGAGGTGAGGTCAAGACAAAGGCCGGCAGCCTCCCTGAACTTCTCGACCTTCCGTGTCAGGGAGTTTCCGACAAGACGCCTTCCAAAACCCACAAGCCCGAACCTCCTTGAGGCGAATCCACCGACGCGAGAAGCGAAGTCCAAGTAGCCCCTGACGCTGCAGAAGCAGGCACGGGCCCCCGGAGAGGCGAGCTCCACGAGATCTGCGGCAGCCAGTTCGACTCCTTCCGATAGCCACCCTGTGCCCAGCGCGTACACCTCCGCGTCGTTCCGGTCCACGCCGAGCCTTACGGGCACGCCGATATCGCCGTGCGCTCGACGATCAAAGTGCGGAAGATCGCAAACATCGCGTCCGCCATCTAGCAGTCCTAGATGAACGCAGCCCGCCAGAACAGAACTGTGGGTGCCCGCGTAGCAGATGTAAAACACTCTGGGAGGGATCATTTCTTCGCCGCCTGCCGGGTAGAGGGATAACACGTTCTGGAGCACGCGAATGGCCAAGGGAGACGGGCAGAATCCCCATGCCAGAAAGATCGGAGACCTGTCTCGGCAGTCTAGTTGCGCGAGAGCCGCCTTTCCGCGGGAGCCTTCCCGAATGGCCCAATCGGCTCCGCTTCGGTCCTCCGACAGCTGCGCGATCTCGGCAAATACTTCCTTTCTGTGCCGTGCCACGATCAGTTCAGGTAGGCCGTCCGTCAATGCTTCACCAATATAAGAACGCCGTCGCCAAGATCGTGAACGACGGCTTCCAGGATCCTTGCTAGAGAATGGGCTTTTTTCTGGCTCGCTTCTTCATCGGATGCCAAGAACGCCGGGACGCCTGAAACCTTGGTCAAATCGTCGACCACAGCGCACAGCACGGCCTTTTGAATGGTGATCTCCACTCCGGCACCCCCCCGCCCCATCGACGCGTCCCACGCCGCTTGGTCAGTGTGTTTCTCCCCGCGCTTTCCGTCCCGCCCTGCTTTGGAGGGCCGATCCCCTGGCCGACTCCAGGACTGGAACCCTACGCAATGCCTCGAGCAAAGCATCCCGGTCGTTTTCCACCGGCATGACATAGACCCCTATCTTTCCGGTTGTCAGGTCGCGCTTTGCCATGGGGCTGAATTCCGGCGTGTCAGAATCCTTGCGCGCCCCCAGGATGTCGGCAACGTCGTGGATAATGGCCTGCCTCTGGCCCGGATTCGACAACGTCCCGGCGGCGTTGGCGTCTTTGGGCGTCAGAATCGCGCCAATAGCGTGGCGTGCGATGGCTTCCCGCGATGCTGCCAACCCGAGGTTGAGGATGTAGATGTCGCCGGCATATACGTCCGCTTCCTTAATTACTATATCCGCCGGCTCGACGGTGGCGATATCGCCCACCCTCTGACGCCTCATGAGAAACGCGCCGACGGCGAATATCGAGAACCCCATGATAACTCCGGCCCAAAGCGAGTCCGCTTCCATGCCGTAACAAGAGGCGGCGGCGACCCCTATCACGATGTAGTACCTGGCCTCAAAGACTTTGGCTATATCCTCTATGTAGTCCGAGCCCCTGGGGACCAGCTCGTCATCTTCCATCGCTTTGAGCGAGTCGCGCTCCATGCCCCGGATTTCTCGAAATTGCTGGGAAACCAAAAGAAAAAAGGTTACGGCCGTCCATTCGCTTTCCAAGAGAGCGGCGACCGTGGCCGCTCCGGCCAAAGCAGCTATGAACCCTAGGAACAGATGGCTCGTGTAGGAATGCGGGTACGTGGGG
>CAZMEF010000087.1:4046-7313 GCA_964565305.1 uncultured Eubacteriales bacterium
TTGCCGGTAGTCGGTCCGCAGCATGGAAATGCGGGCCAGGGACCCGATGAGTATTCCCAACCCTATCCCCGGCCCGTGCGGCACCGTTATTTCCCGCCCGCGTCACCACCGCCACCGTTGCGGCGCCCGCCGATCCTCACTCCCCCCGCCCCAAACCAACCCACGATCTTGGCCTTCATTTCTTCCCAACTGCCGGTCGCTATCCAGAGGTAGACAAACGTTCCGGCTACGGCAAGCCCCAAAACCCATCCGATGGCCTTGGCTGTCCCTTTGCCCGTGCTTCCGCCGCCGGGCGAAGTAACTCCGAGAAGCTTGGGAACCGCGGCGGCGACAAGCCTGATTCCTTTTTCGGCGGCCTCACGCGGAGTCTTTTCGGTTCCAAGTTCGAGAAGCAGGGCCCTGTCGTAGAGGTCCTGGTTGAAGTCGGAGTTTCCTAAGAAAATGCCCTTGATTAGCCCCGGGTTTTCCGAGTTTACTGAATCCCTGAGCCTTCTGGCGAAGTCAAGATTCGCGCTCATCTTGGGGTTGGTGCGCCCAACGACGATCATGCAGCGGGTGACCTCGTCACCGTCGACCTGCTTGAGGTAAGGTTCCGCGGGCCCCGCGTCCCGGTGGACATCGAAGAGGGCGAGCGGCTTGTTCTTCTGAAGTTGAGCGGCCGTCCGACGCGATCTGTCGTAAGCGGCCGCGTCATGCGGCCCGTGAAGCGTCTGATCGTGGATGGCTTCAAAGCCCTCGTTATCCAGCTTGTCGGCCATGGCGGTGCCAACTTTGATGACGCCGCCCTTACCTTCAATCGAATCGCTTCCGTCGGAAGGAATGTAGGATTCGTCAGAGTGTGTGTGGTAGATCCCGATCGTGCCCGAGGCCTTGGGAGCAGTCCCGCTTTGGATGACCCCGGGCAGTTCCGGCAGTGCCTGCATCTTGCCGGCTGTCGTCGCGGTCGCGACATCTCCGGAAACGCGTTCTATGACGTAACGTATGTCATTTTCATCTATGTACTCGTCACCTATCGTAACGTTGTGACCCGTGGTAAAAATGGTCCTGGCGCTCTCGTCCTGCACGGTGAAATACCCGTCGGACCGCTCCCCGGAACCGCCGGAAAGCGTCGGCGCAGCGCGGTGCGAAAGAGGCCCGTAACTGTGGTAGGCGAACGCCAGGGCGACGACGACGATGATAATCAGGACGCCCGCCGCGCGATCCTTCGGCGATCCGCTGTTATTCTTGCGGCCGTTCATCGTGCTCCCCCTCTCCTTTAGGCGCTTTTACGACATGCTCCCGCGCCTCGCCCACAAATTCCATAAGGCCAACAGCGAGAATGCCTGCGATGACAGTCGCGTCAAACACGCCGGCACCCCCGAAGGAGACGGAGCCGGGAGTCTTGGTCGCGGCTAGTTCGATCCAGTGGACCGCTTCGGCGATCAACAGCCCGCCTACGCCACCGACGAACGCCGCTCGCCGTGAGCGGCCCGAAAGAGCGGCAATAACGCCCGCGGCGAGGCCGAAAAGGATCATCGGACTAACGCGCATGAACTGCTCGTCGGGGTTGAGGACTTTGCCAAGTCCCCAGACTACGACGCCGCTGAGGACGGCCGAGAAGATCGCCCGGCTTTTCTCGGATGCCTCGTCTGCCGTCGCGGTAAGCCAGACGATTACCGCTAACGGCACCAAGGCTCCCCCGACGTTCACTTTGATGGGGATGGCGCCGCGGGATACGCTGAAGTCCAAGAAGGTGCCCGCAGCCATGGCAAGCACTATAACTAGGGCTGCCCGATCGGAAAGGCGCATCCTGTCCAACACGCGGTGCAGTACACCGAAGAAAACCAGAACTGCCACGATGATCAAGATGATGGTTCCCACCGGAAAACTCAATGGTAATCCCCCCTCTTGTGTCAGGGGTTAGGTTCTCCAATGAGGCTTCCGGTCTATACCGAAGAAGACGAAGGCCCGACCGGTCGGCCGGGCCATTTCAGCAGAGTTTTCACGATATCGCTGCTATACGATGTCGCTACTCGAATTCCGGTTCGGGAAGCTCTTCAGACCCTTCAGGTTCTTCGGGCTCCCCCGGCGCGGCAGGCTCTTGGGTCTCGGGCGCCTCCTCTACAGGGCACAACTCGAGCTCCACCTGATCGTTTGGCGGCTCGGCATCGCGTTCAGGCTGTTCCTCAGCCTCTACCTCAGACATAGATTCGCCCGCTTGCACGGCCTGCCGGATGGACAGGCTGATCCGACGTTCGTCTTGCCGGACGCGAAGCACCTTGACCTGCACCTTATCTCCTGCGCTGACCGCCTCTTCCGGTTTGGTGATGTGTCTATTTGAAACCTCCGAGATGTGCACCAAACCCTCGACGCCCGGTTCAAGCTGCACAAACGCGCCGAACGGAGCCGTGCGGGTCACCTCGCCCTCCAACTCAACTCCGACAGGGTACTTGGCTTCGACTGTTTCCCAAGGGTCCGGCAAAACCTGCTTACGGCCTAGGGAGATTTTTCCCTTCTCCTTGTCAACCCTGAGGACTTTGCAGTCAATCTGATCGCCCTCGCGGAGGACCTCGGAGGGATGTTTGACTCTCCCCCAAGACAACTCCGAAATGTGCAGAAGCCCGTCGACTCCGCCAAGGTCGACGAACACTCCGAAATCCGTTATGCCCTTCACCGTGCCGCCCCGCACTTGGCCTTCTTCGATATTGCCCCAGGTCTCAGCGCAGAGTCTTTCGTGCTCTTCTTCAAGCACGACCCTTTGCGATAGAACCACACGGTTTTTCTGGCGGTCAAGCTCGAGCACTTTCAGTTTCAGGGCCTTCCCGACATATCTGGAAAGATCGTTCACGTAGCCCCGCTCAACCTGGGATGCGGGAACGAAGCCCCTCAGCCCGATGTCGACGACAAGGCCGCCTTTGACCTCCTGGACGACGGGCGCTTCGAGCGCCTCGCCCTCCGCGTGAGCCGCCTCAGCCTTGTCCCACGCGGCCTCCTCATCGGCCCGGCGCTTGGACAACCTTATCGTGCCGTCACCCGGGTCCGAGCTTTGGACGTACACCATGATTTCGTCGCCGGGCGATAGAGGGGTCGTGGCAAAGACGCCCTTCCGCTGCAGTTCCGAAGCAGGGATGAGCCCTTCCGACTTGGCGCCCACATCTACAAGTGCGCCGTTTTCATCGACCGACACCACGCGACCTTTAACGATTTGTCCTTCTGCCAGTGACCTGAAAGACTCATCGTAAAGATCCTCTTGGCTCACCTCCGCGCCTTCCGGGGCCTCCTGCGGTT
>CAZMEF010000088.1:0-4541 GCA_964565305.1 uncultured Eubacteriales bacterium
TCGCCGGGCTCGGATTACCGCGTCTTCGATACGGACATCGGCCGCGTGGGCATGATCATCTGCGCCGACGGGCGGATTCCGGAGATCACACGCTCTCTAACCTTGAAGGGAGCGGAAATCATCGTCAACGCGACCAATTGGGTGACATCGGGCCGCGAACCGGCCCGGCTTCAGAACCCTCAAGTGGATTACATGATCCCCGCTCGCGCTGCTGAGAACGGCGTGTGGTTCTTCTGCGCCAACAAAGTCGGATCAGAGTCGGACACGATCGTCTATTGCGGCCAGAGCATAGCTGTTTCGCCTGACGGCAGGACTGTCGCCAAAGGCTCGCCCGCGACGGAAGAGATCCTGGTCGTGGACGCGGATACCTCATTGAGCCGGCGGCCCGCGGCCATGGCGCTCAGGCGCGAGGTTTGGGGTGAGGACTTCCGGTTACTGACCAGACCCAACGAGGACCTGCCTTTGGCGCGCGTCTTACGGGAGCCGGTGGTCCCGGGACAAGAGACCACCGTCGTGGCTGTCGCCCAAGTTGATCGTGATATTTCCTTGAAGGATTATGTAGTCGTCGCGTCCGAACTGGCCGAGCGCCTGTCAAATCAGGGCGCCACCTTGGTCGTCTTTCCTGAACCTCCCTGCACGACGGTTCGGGATTCCGCCGAGCTTATCCGCGAGACATTCATGCCGCTGAGTCGCCGCTTGAGCTCGTACATCGCGTTGACGGCGGGCAGACCTAGCCTGTCGACGCTCGTCTTCGGGCCCATCGCGTTCGGCGAGCGCGCGTTCGGAAACTCCTCCGACTTGCTGGAACTCGCGGGGCTCAGAGTCGGCTTCGTGAGGGGCAAGGCGGGGTATGTTCCGGAGGTGGGAAGAGCGCTCGTGCTTCGAGGGGCCGACCTCATCGTTTGGCAAGCTGATCTGGGAAGCGGGTACGAAAGGGCCATCGCCGTAACGCGCGCTTTGGAGAACCGCGCGTATGTAGCCCTCGCCAATTGCGCCTCGAAGGAAGCGGGACGGGGCGCCAACCCGGCGGACCCGCGCACCAGCCTTCTTGTCGCGCCTGACGGCCGCATCGTCGCCGAAACCTTTCCGGGCATCAAACAGGGCGTCATGGGGTTGTGCTCCGCTTCCGCGTCCAGGGTCAAGCAGCTGATCTGGGGCACAGACGTGTTTCGCGATCGACTGCCCGCCTTGTACGGCGATCTTGCGCTACAGGAGCCGGCCGCGGGCAGATGAGAAGTCGACGAACCTCCGGCCTAACAGGCGCCACTATATACATGGCCCTTTTTTCCGCTCGCTTCACCGAAGTCTTCTGGGTCGTGTACCTGCGCCAGAAGGGAATGTCCTTTGCGGGCATAGGCCTCATGGAGACCATCTTCCACATAGTGGCCTTCTCGAGCGAGATGCCCACCGGGATCATCGCCGACAGGTGGGGGCGAAAGACGAGCCTTGCGGTGGGCAGGCTTCTGGCCGCATCGTCTGCCGCCATCACCCTGTTCTCCGGCAACCTGTCGTGGATCGCGGTCGCGTTCGCCTTCAACGCAGTGTCGTACACATGTCACTCGGGGGCTTTCGAAGCGCTGGTCCACGATTCGTTGATTGGTGGACACTGTGACAGTCTTGACAGCGACGGTGCCCGCGCTCACGGGTCTGACGGCGGCTTCAGCCAGGTCCTGGGAAATCTAAACGCCGTCTACCTGGCGGGAGCCTCCGTGGCCGGGGCCCTCGCGTCAGTGGCGTCGATACGATTTCCTATAGGTAGCCTTTATGCGGTAAGCATCGGGATCGATCTCATCGCGACTGCAGTGGCCCTCGGCCTTCCGGAAGATGTGACCGCCCGCAGGATAACGAAGAAGGCGACCGGCATCTGGGATGGCTTCAGGCGCGACGTCACGGACCTTTCGGCGTCACTGAAGAAGCCCGTTCTGCGCAGGCTGTTGCTGTTATCGGGCGTCGCCCCGGCCCTCGCCACTTCGGTGCACTTTTACGGACAGCCACTCCTTCAAGAGGCGCTCGTCCCGCTCTGGATCGTCGGCATGGCCGGGACGCTTGGCAACTTGTTCGCCATACTGCCGACCAAATACGCCTATCTGACCGAACGACGGTACGGGCAGATCAGGCCCGCTGTATGGAGCGGAATGTCCATCCCCCTGGTCGTGGGCCTTTTGGTGCTAATCCCCGGGCAGGCGGGCTGGGGTTGGCGCGCGGTCCTTATCGCTTTGTATCTCGGACTGACCGTGGCAAACGAAACGTTCTACCCGCTCCAGTCGCAAGCGATTAACGCCCGAACGGAATCGCACAATAGGGCGTCTGTCCTTTCGTCTTCCGGCATGCTATTCAGCGTGTGGATGATGATCATATTCCCCCTCATCGGGTTCATCGGCGACCGGGCGGGACTACGCTGGGGCATGGCCGCATCCGCAGGGCTGACCATCGTCGCCTTAGCCTCGATATGCGTTGGGCTCGGCCAAGATGACGCGCGCCAAACCTAGTCGGGTCCGACCGCCGTGACGCTCAGGAGAGGGTCGTCCGGTAGTCCGGCAGAATCCTCTAACAGGGCTTGAAGCATTATCTCGGCCTTAACCCTGTTTGATGACTCAAGCACATGCCACGGATACTGCCTCTCCTGAAAGTGATCGGATACCCAATCGAGGAAGCGGCCTGCCCGAGCGTCGTCTCTCATAGTGACCGCCGCTACCGCCATCTCCGTCCAAGGGAACCTGTCGCCGTTCTCGCCTTGGTCCCAACGGGGAAACTGGGAGTTGAGGCGTTCCCAGATGCTCACCGCCCTGGGATCATCCGGACCTATGATCCCGGTCGATATCAAGAACACCTGGCTCACCGCGTCCGGATACCATCTGCCGCTTTTCGGATATCTGTGCCCGTACCACGAGTAGGCCCAAGCGTAGTCGTCGCCCTCCGGCCTCCTCAGGGTCGTCTCAATCCCGCTTGCGATCCGCTGCGCTTCTCCTCTGCGGGACGCCGATAGGTCGTCGTACCCTAAGGAACCTGCTACATCTGCCCAGTCCATAAGTCCCCGGTAGTTCTCGGCATTGTCCATCAAGTACTTGGTCTGGCTGTTGGGCGCAACTCTCACCAAACCGTCCTCATCTTGCAGCGCCGTAATGACCCCGGCTACCGCTTCAATGGAAGGAAGGTTGGCCTGGACGAAATCCGAGTCGCCGGTGAGGCGGTAGTAGCGCGAAACCAGGCTGAGGAAGGTGGAGGCGTAGCTATCCGCGGAGTCGTACTTTCGCTGGGAAACAAGGCGTCCGTTCTGATTGATGTAGTCGTAAATTGTGCCCGACAGGCCCCACCGGTCGGGCGCGTTCATAGACGAGATGTACCAGTTCATGTACTGCACGCACCGCGCCGGCTCGTACTCGGCGATCACGGCCGCCGCGAGATTTGCGAAGTAAGGGATGACAAGCGCCCCATCAGGAGTCTGGGCGATGGCGCCGTTTGGCAACTGACAGCTTATGAGCCACTCCACTTCTGCGGGCCGGGCGCGAGCGGCTGCCCCGTCTGACGCGGCTCTACCTTCAAGAGCCGCCAAGATAGCCGGATCTGAAATGGTTCGTGCGCTCCCCGGCGTTCCATCGCTCCCCGGCCCCTCCGGTGCGCCGGTTTCCCTGAAGGCACCCGACCGGCGGCTCTTGAGATCCGCCACTACTCGAGACGAGCTCACAAGGCAAAGAGCCACAACAAGCCAAACAACGATCACAGCGGCCGACCGGCGTCGTGGAACCCGAGGTAGCAAAAGGACCTCTCCTTCTCTGCTTCTTTGCGCAAACACCCTAGGAGGAATTATGTATACTAGAGGAAAAGTCCTGCTAAACCCTAAGAATTGTATGCGGTGCCGGTCGTGCGGGTGAATGACTCATTGCATTGTCGAAGCCGGGAACCAGTGGGGTGCGCCATCTGTTGTTCTGGAAGGTTGGAAGTGGTGGGGGTCACAGGGCTTGAACCTGTGGCCTCTCGGATGTGAACCGAACGCTCTGCCACTGAGCTAGACCCCCACCGTCGTACTAGCAATAATAGCAGACGTCGACGCGCGAAGCAACAACAGCGCAGGCGGATGACGGTGGGGCGACCTGTGCGAAGGTTTGTCTTGCCGGCGGCCGCCTCGTTTACATCGAAAGACATGCTCCTCTATGGTAGATTAAGGTTCTGAAGGACATTGCCAAAGGCTACGCAAACAAAAAGGAGGAGCAACAAGATGACCAGGCTTAATGAAGTCTATCGTTGCGAGATATGCGGCAACATAGTGACAGTTCTGCACACCGGCGCAGGCGAACTGGTTTGCTGCGGACAGCCGATGACGCTTTTGGAAGAACACACCGCCGACCAAACGCTAGAAAAGCACGTTCCAGTCGTCGAGGCAGTGGACGGCGGCATCAAGGTTACTGTGGGAAGCGTTCCACACCCGATGATGGATAAGCACTACATCGAGTGGATCGAGGTTTCTGACGAGACCGGGGTCGTCGCCAGAAAGTTCCTCAAGCCCAACGACCAGCCGTCCGCTTTCTTCCCCTCCCTTGAGG
>CAZMEF010000088.1:4551-7310 GCA_964565305.1 uncultured Eubacteriales bacterium
CACCGCGAGGGAATACTGCAACATCCACGGCCTGTGGAAATCTGAGTAGGCGGCAGCGAACGGAAATCCATGAGAAGCGCGGGAACCTGTAGGTAGACATGGACGGCACAGAAAAGGTGCCAAGCGCGCAAAAAGGCCGGGGTTGTCGCCCGGCCTTCGCTGTCGTCGGTCCTATCGCTACCCTATACCATCCAATTCCAGCGCTTGCTCTCCTCACGGTCGAACCACTGGCCTGTCCGGGTAAGGTACGCCAGGATGTTTTCGATCCCCACCATGTGGTCATATTCTTCCCGGCGAACCATGTCAAAAAGCGCGCGGTCCGAATCGGATTCGGCGCTTCGCCATATCTCTGTGTAGAAGTCGTAGCTCTCTTTCTCAAGACCCATCGCCGCTTCCAGCGCCGCCTCTTGCGCGCTCGCTCCCAAGCCGTGATCCTTCGGAACCTCGCCGTGGAAGTACTTCATCATCCTGGATTCAAGGCTGGGTATGCGCTTGGCGGCGTCAACCAGCCCCTCGCCTGCCCCGGAAGCAAGGGCCTCAAACCAATCCCGGTGTCGCGCCTCATCGTTTGATAGTTCAGACAAGAAGGCCTTCAGGAGGGGGTCGGTTGCCGCTTCGGCTTGGGCCTTGTAGGTAAGATGCCCGTATTCCTCCATCTCGACGGCCTTTCTAAGTATGTCGGCTGTTTTCACAGTGATCGCCTCCAAAGAGTAGCATAACCTTTGACGTCCTTCCGGTGTTCTCAATCACGCTTTTTCTTCCCGCTTCACCCCAAGTCCTGCCTACGCAACTTCATCAAGATGAGCGGAGTGGGTTCCGCAGAGTTCAGCCGTAGCAGTATTCGACCCTGTGCCCTAAATCCGACCTTCTTGTAGCAGTGCAACGCCCGAACGTTGCGTCCATCCACCCTTAGAAATACCTCTTCTAAGGAAGTGGACCTAAAAAGCCCAGAGACGCACGCCCTCACGGCATCTTGGCCCAATCCTTGATTCCAGTACGCTTTTTCGCCGATGACGACCCTGATTTCCCCTGTATGTAGCCTCCAAGAGATGTTCGCCACCTCAACCTCCCCTATCGCCTTAGCCTTCGGGGAAGGGTTGCCAGGTACTTCAATAATCCAATTCCGACGTTGAAGGTGATGTCCAGACCTAAACCAATCTATCGCTTCTTCTGCACTTCTGAATTTCTTGCCTGCCCATCTCGTGATCTCTTCGTCCGAATCCCATTCCACTATCTTTGGCAGGTCGTTCTCTCGAACCGGACGAAGAGTGACCCGGGCCCCATGGATAACGGCCCGGTCTGCCATCTTGGCCGAAGCCACTCTACGCGCCTCTTCTCAAATAGGATGCCGTGCAATCACGACATAACGAATTCAACGGCGAAGCGCGATTCCCTCTAGTTGACGTAATGCAATCATCGGTAACGCTAGCAGGGCTTGGTGAACGCAAGGGGCCGCGGCGATTCTCTAGGCCCGCGACCCCGCGACAAAAGCTACGCTATCATTTTGCTGCAACGCGCCGGAACCAAAGTCGCCAGGCCATATCTACGAAGGGCCGCGAACAGGATGCCATTCACCAGTTCCGAAAAACTCCAACCGGCCTTCTCGGCCATCCTCGGGTAGTCCGAAAACCCCGGAGTCATGCCGGGAAGCGGGTTCACTTCCATGACGTTAGGGACGCCGTCCTTATCCAACCGTATGTCAACCCTTGCCAGGTCCCGGCAATCCAGCGCGCGATAGGTCCTCAGAGCCGCGTCCTGGAGGGCTTCGGCCATATCCGGCGCCACTCGTGCGGGGCACCCGTAATACACCTCGTCGCTCCAGTCGGTCTTAAATTGCCGCGAATACATCCTGCCGTGATCACCGGGTATGGCGTCGAAGTTTATCTCCATTATCGGAAAGAAGATCGGGTTGCAGTTTCCCAGTATGCCCACCGTGAACTCCCGGCCGGGAAGGAACTCTTCAACAAGCACCGGCTGCTTGTAGAGCCTTAGCAGCCTGCGCGCCTCCCCGTAGAGCTCAAACGGGTCGCGACAATGGGAGTTCGAAGAGACCCCCATGCTTGACCCTTCATGCGACGGCTTGACGAACACCGGGTACTCCAACCCCTGCAGGTCGATATCGTCTTCGGAGTTGAAGACCCGAAACCTCGCCGTCGGAATCCCGTGGTAGGCGAGCACCGTCTTAGCCATCGGTTTGTCGAGAGTGAGCGCCAGCGACAGAACCCCGGAGCCGGTGTACGGTATGCCCAGCATTTCGAGCATTGATGGGATGTGGCTTTCTCTTGATTCTCCTCGTATGCCTTCACACATGTTGAAGACGATATCGAGATGTGTCGCGCGGAGTGCGGAGTAGGCGGATTCATTACCTTCAATCAGATGTACTTTGTGTCCAAAATCCCTTAGAGCCGAGGCCACGGCTTCGACCGTGGACTTCGAATCAAATTCCGCCCCCAGGTCTGGAGGTTCGCCCTCCTCTGGAGGTTCGCCACCTTTCAGGTTGAACATGACCCCGATCTCGGCCATCTCAACACATCCTCCTTTTTGATCTTCGCTCGCATGGGTCTGCCGGTCCCTGAGAAGCCCTCAAAAACCGCCGCCGAGCACCGATCTGGAAGCAATTATTGCACCTTCATTTGAGGGAGTCAACAAAGGAAATATCCCGTGGCCGGACCTGCGGGGAGGGGGTGGCGTTGGCCCGGATTGACCGACGCGGCCGGTGGTGTCGGCCCGGATTGACCAACAGGTGGCGTCGCTCTCAG
>CAZMEF010000089.1:0-7240 GCA_964565305.1 uncultured Eubacteriales bacterium
TTGGGGGAATTAAAGATGGTTAAAAAGGCAATATATCCGGGTAGTTTTGACCCTCCTACATACGGGCACCTCGACATCATCAACAGGGCCGCCAGATGCTACGACCGGTTGTACGTTACTGTTTTCGCCAACGCGGAAAAAACGACGCCCATGTTCACGGTCGAAGAGCGCGTCAAAATGATCCGCGCAGAATGCGGGCATCTGTCAAACATCGAGGTGACCGCTTCTTCGGGTCTCTTGGTAGAGTACGCGAGGCAAAACGGGATAAGGGTTGTAGTGAAAGGCCTCCGAGCGGTTTCTGATTTCGACTACGAGTTCAAGATGGCTCTCATGAACAAACAGATGGCCCCCGAGATCGAGACCGTGTTCATGATCACGGCGCTGCAGTATTTGTACCAAAGCTCAAGCCTCGTGAAAGAAGTGGCTTCCTTCGGCGTCAGCGTCCGCGATCTGGTTCCCCCCTCCATCGAAAAGATGGTCTTGGAAAGGCAAGAGTTACCAAACGATCGTGAGACGAGGTGTACGTAATGGACGTAATGGCGCTTCTCGAGAAACTTGACGCGTACCTTTCGGAGTGCACCCGGGTCCCTTTGGTCGGACGACTGATCATCGACGACCTCAGGGCAGCGCTCCCCCAGGAGATCGAGCAAGCCAAGTGGCTTCTCAAAGAGCGGGAGCGCATCATTGGCGAGGCGCGGAAGGAAGCGGACGACATATTGCGTGACGCTCAAGGGCAAATAGCCGCGCTCGCTTCCGAATCCTCCATCGGCAAAGAAGCCAAAGCGCAGGCGGAATCCCTTATGGAGAGAGCCCGTGACGTGGCCCGCGACATAAACCAAGGTGCCAGGGAATACGCCGACGAGCTCATGAAGCGGGTAGAAGATGTGTTGTCCCAGGCGCTTGACGGTGTCAAGGACGGAAGAAGAGAACTGGTGCCGGATAGAGGCCTTTCACCGACAGCTGAGACCGATCCCGGAGAAGTTTACGCTCGTCAGGCAGCCTCTACTCAAAGTTCAGGGCCCGATGACGATGAGGATTGGATGCAAGACGATGAGGCGCCGCCCAGGAAGAAGAGGCGGCGCGGGGGGAACGACTAGGTCCGGCGAAGGAGAGTCACACCTTGAGTTCGGGGGGACGGGCCCGAGGCGGCTCAAAGGCCAAAGCGATGCTTTGGCTTGTACCCTTTGTCGTTTACCTTCTGGGCAAATACCTTCCGACGGGCTATATCAAAATGTCGCCCGGGCCCGTCCAATCGCTCCGCGACGTAGTGTCGGTGGAAGGCGTTGCTCCGGAACTTCCCTCCATTCAGATGGTTACCATCCTTGCCAGGAACGCGTTCCTCTACGATCTAGTGGCCTCTTTTTTCGATAGCGCCGCTACCCTTGTTCCAAAGGAGGCGCTCTTGGGGGGACAGACAGAGGAGCAGTACGAGAGCCAGAATGCTGCTCTAATGGAAGATAGCATCAACACAGCGATAGAGGTAGCTTTATTGGAAGCGGGGTACGTCTGGGCCGCCGGAGATCCGTTGCCCGTCAACGTCTCCATTGCGCCGGGGGAAGTCATAGGGCCCTCAGCAGGACTAGCGTTCGCTCTCGAAGTCTACCTTCGTCTTCGGGCCGTAGATTTCGCTCAGGATTCCAATGCGCGGAACTCCGTGGTGGCGACGGGGGTTTTGTCGGTTGGCGGCACTGTGGGGCCTGTCGGCGGCGTCTCTCAAAAGACGCTGGCCGCATTAGGTTCCGGTGCCGACGTCTTCATCCTTCCTAGGGCGAATCTGCTCGAGGCTTTGGAAAACGCGGGCGCGCTTACGGTGAGGAGCGTCGGCTCTTTCAAGGAGGCCGTGAGTTTCCTCCTGGAGCGCCCGTGACTACAGTTTGACACCCGCTTCCGCGGCTAGGTATAATCCCATGGTAACTGCCCGAACTTGGAGGGACACCCGTGAAAGTTGACGTCACATCCATACTGAACCAGCCGGGCGCTAGCATGGCCTTTGAACTCTCCGGCGCGATCTTGCCTGTCGATGACGACATCAAGATAGAAGATCCCGTCAGAGTTCGCGGTGTGGCGACCTCGTTGGGTAAGGACGTCTACATCCAGGCTCACGCTAAAGGAGCCGTGGAACTCACCTGTTCGCGCTGTTTGACGGCTTTTGTCCATCCATTCCATGTAGACTGCGAGGCCAACTTCGGGGAACCGGGCACCGCTTCGTTTTCCAAGGAGGATGTAGATTTCTATCCTTTGGATGGATCGGTTTGCCATCTGGACGATATGATCGGTCGCGAGATCGTTCTAAGCCTCCCCATGAAGCCTTTGTGTTCCGAGGATTGCAGGGGGCTATGCCCCGAATGCGGGGCTAACCTCAACGAAGGTGATTGCGGATGCCGCGCGCGCGTAGAGGCGATTTCACCTTTCGGAAAGAAGCTAATTGATGCCATGAAGGAAAGGAGCGAGGAGAATGGCCGTTCCTAAGAAGCGACAATCCGCTTCCAGAAGAGATAAAAGGAAAGCCAACTGGAAGCTGGAAACGCCGAATATAGTTTCGTGCCCTCATTGCCACGGCCCTGTGCTTCCGCACCACGTGTGCCCGCAGTGCGGGTATTACGATGGCAAGGAAGCGGTGAAGGTCAAAGAGGCCTAAACGGGACGTGAGCTTACCGGACCGGATGCCGAGGAACCCCGCCCGTCGGGGTTTTTCGTTTCCGCCCCCTTTTTTTCTACCAGGATATTGCGGAGTTGCCATCGCGGTTATATACTTGGCGCTAATATACAAGTATTAGTACTAGACGCTAATTCCGCCAGAGGTGAAGTTGATGTCTTCGGGTCCAAGGGAAAGGCGAGAGCGGCTTCGTTCGGTTCTGGGTCAAAACCCGTTTCTATCTGACGGCAGGCTTGCGGGCCATTTTGGCGTCAGCGTCCAAACTATAAGGCTGGACCGGATGGCTTTGGGGATCCCAGATCAACGGACCCGGACAAAGGAAGTCGCCGAGCGCGCCTACGGTAGAGTCCGCTCCTTGGGCCAAAGGGAAATTGTGGGCGAACTGCTGGATGTCGAACTCGGCAAATCGGCCATCTCCACTCTCACAGCGCTGCCCGAAATGGCTTTTGAACGCACGGGGATAATTAGGAGCCATTACATCTTCGCGCAGGCCGATTCCTTGGCCATCTGCGTCATAGACGCGAAGAACGTGGTCACTGGCATTTCCAACCTGAAGTTCAAAAGAAGCGCACGCGTAGGAGAAACGCTTGTTGCTAAGGCGCAAGTCATCAGAGTCAAAGGCAATAAATCTGTCGTGCTAGTCGAAACCCGCGCAAGAGGCGAAGAAGTGTTCCGGGGAAAGTTCCTGGTTTTCGCTTTGGAGCAGTAGGAGGAACTGGGATGGCGGCCGTTGTTAGAGGTGGCAATGAAGTAGTAGCGTTCGACCTTATGGGGGGCGAGAAGGCTCCCGGGGCGCCCATTAACGCTGCGATGAAGGCTCTTCGGGATGGCGTTCGCCTTCACGCTTTTGGAAGCGCGTCCGCGATCATGGGTCTTCAAAGAAGCGGAAACTTTCAGAACCTTACCGTGACCGAGTGCCGGGAAGTCATAGGAGACTCCGAATCTCCTCTTCGCGCCGTCCGAGAGAAAGTGGATTCCTCAATCCACCAGGGCTTGCTCGCTGTGAGAGACGGGAGAGCGGGAGCGTTCGTTTCGGCAGGCTCAACCGGAGCTCTCGTCGCTGGGGGAGTGGTTCTTCTGGGCCGGGCCCCCGGAATAGACAAGCCGTGTCTGGGCCAGGTGCTTCCGACTTTGGACGGACGCGGGACGTTTTTCGTCGACCTTGGCGCGTCGGCAGACGCGCGGCCGCAGACCCTCCTGCAGTTTGCCATCTTGGGAAGGGTTTACGCCGAGCACGTTCTGGGGTGGGAAAACCTCCGGGTGGGGCTCCTGAGCACCGGCCCTGAAGCGGAAAAAGGCAACATGCTCGTTCGCAAAGCAAATGCCCTGCTCCGTTCATCGCTGCCGGGCTTCGTCGGGAATGTGGAGGCCAGGGATGTTTTCACAGGCCAAGCCCACGTGGTGGTGGCAGACGGCTTCACGGGCAACGTCTTCTTGAAGGCTTGCGAAGGCGCCGCCGAGCTGTTATTTTCCTCACTCAAGAAAGAAGTGACCGCCACCGCCTTGCGAAAGGCCGCGTCAGGGGCACTTAGGCCGGTCTTTTCGGCGGTTAAGGGACTTCTCGACTACACTGCTTACGGCGGAGCCCCCCTTTTGGGACTCAACGGGTGCGTCATCAAGTGCCACGGGGCAGCCGGGGAAGAGGCGCTTGCCAACGGAATCGGCCAGGCCTTGGCTTTCTTGAAAAAAGACGTGGCCGCGATCATAACTCGATCTATTTCTGATACTGCGGTGGGAGGAGAAGAATGAGCATGAAGGGCAGACCCGTCAAAGTGGCGGGAGTAGGGGCTTACGTTCCTCCGCAGATCATGACAAACGCCGACCTCGAAAAGATGGTCGATACCTCAGACGAGTGGATAGTGGAAAGGACAGGCATTAGTGAAAGACGAATAGCGGGTCCGGACGTTTCCACTTCCGACCTTGCAGCCGAGGCCGCGAGAATTTGCTTGAAGAACGCCGCTGTTGACCCGTCCGAGATCGATTTGATCATCGTGGCTTCCGCCAGTCCCGATCATCTTTTTCCCGCTACCGCGTGCATCGTCCAGGCATCGCTCGGGGCGACCGCGGCTGCGGCATTTGACATGGAGATCGGGTGCACGGGGTTCATATACGCCCTTGTGACGGGAGCCCAGTTTGTGGCGTCAGGTTCTTACGATAAGGTCTTGGTTATCGGCGCCGAAACGTTGTCGAGATTGACAAACTGGAACGATCGCAACACGTGTTGCCTTTTCGGGGACGGCGCGGGCGCCGCCCTGTTGACGGAAGGCCTAGATGGGCAAGGAATTCTTGGGTTCGCTTTGGGTTCTGACGGGTCGTTGTCGTCTCTTTTGAAACTTCCCGCCGGCGGCGCGAGAAACCCCGCTTCGCACGACACAGTCCAAAACGGCCTTCACTTCATACACATGGACGGCAAAGCGGTGTTCAAGTTCGCTGTCAGGGTCATGAACAGGGCCGTGACGGAGGTCCTTGAAAAGTGCGGCAAAGAAATCTCAGATATCGGACTTCTGATCCCCCATCAGGCGAACATAAGGATAATCGAGTCTGCTTGCGGCCGGTTCAAAATCCCACCTGAAAAAGTCATGATTAACATAGGGAAGTACGGCAACACATCGTCCGCTTCTATTCCTCTCGCGCTGTTCGAAGCCATAGAACAAGGCAAAGCCCGCCAGGGCGATCTGGTTTTGCTCGTAGCGTTTGGCGCCGGACTCAGCTGGGGCTCGATAGCACTTGTGCTCTAGAAAGGAGATGCTTCCTTGAAAAAAGTAAAAATCGTAACCGACAGCGCGCAGGATTTTGCCCCGGAACTGCTCCTGAAGCAAGGGATTAGAGTCGTGCCCCTGACCGTTCACTTTGGCGATGAATCGTATCTTGATGGTTACGAATTGAGAGGGAAGGCGTTCTACGATCTCTTGCGGACTTCGCCTCATCACCCCAGAACCTCGCAGCCTTCCCCGGCAGCGTTCATGGAGGTCTTTGACGCGGAAACTAAGGACGGCTCGCAGGTCATCGCCATCACTTTGTCTTCCGGCCTTTCAGGCACATATCAATCGGCGGTTCTCGCTCGATCTGAGTTGCCCGATAGGGATATCGCGGTGGTCGACTCCAAAACAGGCTCGGGCGGATATGGGTTGATCGCGATGGCTGCCAATGAGATGGCGTTAAGTGGGGAGGATCCCGCCGACATCCTTTCTGAAGTTTTGCGCATGAGAGACGAAATGGTCATGTTCTTTGCCGTCGACACTTTGGATTACCTAGCCCGAAACGGGAGGATCGGCAGAGCCAAACACCTCCTCGGGTCTCTCCTGAAAGTGAAACCCATTCTAACAGTGGATAAAGAGGGAATGGTGACGTCCGCCGACCAGGTCCGGGGGAAGAGCCGCGTGATCCCCCGTATAGTGGAGCTGGTTAAGAGCAGGATCCCCGAAGGTGAAGAGGTCGATGTGACGATTACAAACGCCGAAAACCCTGAAGAAGCGGCGAAGATGCTTCAAGCCTTGGAAGAGGCGCTGAACGTGCGAAAGGCGTACGGAAGCGAGATAGGCGCCATAATCGGGACGCACACCGGTCCCGGCGCTATGGCCGTTTTCGTCGTGCCGGTCGGCAAATAGTCAAAGATCCGGAGGGGCGAGCTTTTGGGCAAAGTTGCGTGGGTTTTTCCGGGCCAAGGGGCGCAGTTTGCCGGCATGGGTGCCGAACTGGTCAAAGATTTTGCGGTGGCGTCCGATGTCTTCGAGACCGCAGAAAAAGTGCTAGGCAAAGGGTTCACGAAGGTTATCTTTGATGGACCTGATGGCAAGCTGACTTTGACGAAAAATGCCCAGCCCGCAATACTCGCGGTAGGCGTGGCTTGTGCGAGGGTGGCGTTCGCCAAGGGACTTTCTCCTGACATGGCCGCCGGGCTTAGCCTGGGGGAATTTACCGCGCTTGTTGTCGCCGGCAGCCTCGAACTCGGTGAAGCGTTGGAGATCACGTACAAACGCGGGACCTACATGCAGGAGGCCTGCCCCGAGGGTGAAGGCGCCATGGTCGCGGTGCTCGGTTTCTCGTGTGCCGAAGTGGACGCGCTTTGCTACTCGGCCAAACGATACGGAGTCGTCGTCGGAGCCAATTACAACTGCCCGGGGCAGGTTGTGGTTTCGGGACACAAAAAAGCGGTGGAAGCCGTCTCGGAAATGGCCAAAAGGCAGGGGAAGAGGACGGTCCAGCTTTATGTCAGCGCTCCGTTCCACTCGCCGCTCATGGCCCCCGCCGCCGTGAGGCTGGCCAAAGACTTGGAGAAAGTGCGCATAAAGGCGCCCCGGTACCCCATTTACGTTAACGTGACGGGGGATGCCGTGACCGCGCCGGAAGACATAAAGAGCGCTTTGATCAGACAAGTCACTTTTCCCGTCCTTTGGCAGACCGGAGTCGAGTCCATGTTGAGAGACGGGGCGTCGCTATTCATAGAGATGGGACCCGGAAAAAGCCTGACGGGATTCTTGAAAAGGATTTCTCCGGCCACAGCCGGGGCCACCTTCTTGACGACAGGCGATCTTGCCAGCATCATTGAACTATCGAAAAAGGCGGTGGGCGGATGACCGTAGC
>CAZMEF010000090.1:0-7204 GCA_964565305.1 uncultured Eubacteriales bacterium
ACGTTGCCTGCAGGTCTGGAGCCGCGGTCCTCGCAACCCCTGTCCAGGGTCAGAAGGCGTCCCGCGGCATCGAAGCCAAGCCCGAAAGGATGGCGCAAGCCCCACGCTACGGTATCGAGAGAACTGCCATCGACCTTGACCCGTAGGATCGCGCCGCTCGCCTTAGCTTGGCCGGGGATGGTCTGACCCTTTGAGGTTCGCGTCCCGAAAGGCACGAAAGCGCCCGTAGGCGCGATGCCGGCAGCCGAGGACCCGGTGCTCTCCGGCAAGTTGATTCCCGCGAGAGTGACGGCTTGTGCAGGGATGTCCCTCCAATCGGGGTGTTCCGTCACCCATCCGACGCGCAAGTTGTCTCCACCGACGATGCCGGCGTTCGTCACGGTCCCGTTGCCGAAATATAGCCACTGTCCTGCCGGATCAACCGAGATCTCTCCAGTGGAGTAGTCTCCTGAGGGCAGGCCCTGAACGACCTCGGCTCGTTCTGCGTTCCCAAAGACATCTTTCAGAACCGAAATAGCCCCACGGTGTGCGACGTACAGATCGTCCTTCACGAAGACGCAGCTTGTTAGGGGCCAATCGAACCCGTCGGCCACAACGTCATACTTCTGCTCGCCGATTCTGAGGACACGAGCCGGAACGCCTGATGCGTTTCCGCCCTCAGTGACATACATGTTACCCTGGGCGTCCCACGCTATTGACGTGGGAGAACTGAGACCCGTCGCCACCGCCTCTATCCGGTATCCGTCAGGCAAGAGGGTGTTGGCTTCCGCATCGATCTGTTTGGCGGCCAAAGTGAGAGCGGAGGCGACCACAAGGATCAAAAGCAGAGCGGACATGAGAAGCCGTCCCGCTGTTCCCAGGTTTCGGAGTTCTGTCAGCACTCGACTGCCGGGCGCCTTATGCTCACTATTTCGCTTCAAGGACGCTCATCCTTTCGCCACCTATTGGAAGGCACGCCTCTCCAGCACGAAACGCCACAGGTAGTCCTTTGCCTCTTTGGCGTAGTCAATTCCGATACGAGCCGTCCGGCAAACTGTGAGATCGGGCGGCAGGTGGGAGTAGTCGCCTTCCTCGCACGGCTCCTTTCTCTCTCGTGCCCTGGAGCCTATTGGAGTTACCGGGGGGGAAGCGGGCAACAACTCGAGCAGCATGTCCGATAGGTCGGCTATGTAAAGGCTATCGCCGGACAAATCGACGCCGTTGTGGGAACGTCCTATGGCCATAGCCTGGCAGAGTCTCCCCGGACCCACTCCGAGGGGAGTTTTGCCTCCCCTGCGCTTCTGCATCAAGGATATTCCGGATACAGGATGGATAGATCGGATAAGAACCGCGTGAGGGGTGCCCTCGCCGGCCACGACGACATTCAACATGTAGTGCATCCCGTAGGTGAAGTAGACGTACGCTCTTCCCGGATGTCCCCACATCACTTCGTTCCTCGGTGTGCGTCGCCCTCCGAAGGCGTGGCAGGCTCGATCCTCCGGACCTTCGTAGGCTTCTGTCTCGGTTATGATTCCCGCTGTTAAAGCGTGCTCGGATTCTGACGGTTCTGGTGAGTCGCTTACGAGGAGGGTCCCGAGCAGCCTTGGAGCCACCGTCAGCGCGCGATCCAAATATGCGTCCGGTGGAAGGCGCGGCAGTGCTCGTACCTCATCGGGAGAAAGAAGGTTCGCTAGATCGCTCCTCACCGCAATTCACCTCCGCAAAGTCACCGCTCGCGAAGCTTACCCGCGAGGATGCGGCCTGAAACTCTCATCGCGTCTCAAGCGACGCAAGGGTTTTTCAAAACCCTTGCTCCGGTGCAAGCCTCGCGCGCAAACCCTTTCTGGTAGCAAGCGTTTTTTAGAACGCTTGCACGATGAGGGTGTCGGAACAATTCCGTTTTGGTATGATTCTATAGGTTCGGGCGAGCAGATTCGCGGCTACGAGTAGAAGAATCCGGGGGAGGCACTAGCGTTGGCGGCACAGAAGGTAACCGGAAGCGTGACTCAAGAAGGAGTAGTCTGTGAGAACGAGGCCAAAGCGAGGGTGGTGGCCGGTGGCGAAGGGCCAAAGGCCACTGATTTGTTGCTCATGTCGGTCGCCGGTTGTAGCGGGGCGACTCTCGCCGGGATTCTAGCGAGGGATGGGCTCAAGGCCGACATAATCGATATGAGGGTGGAGGGTGTCAGGGCAGAGGTGACGCCCAAAAGATTCACGGATATCTACGTGTACCTAACCGTCAGATGTGAGGGACTGGTTGAGGGCAAGCTCGAACACTATCTCAAGCTCACCGAGAGGATATGCCCTGTGGTCGCCTCCCTCAATTCTGTTGTGCACTTTTCCATCGAACTCTTGGAGGCGTAGCGTTGAAAACTGTGCCGTTAGGAACAACGGGTCATTCGGAGGTGCCGGTAACGGCCGAGGTGCTGGCATCTAGGGCGGGAAGCGGCGCAGTGCCGGTGTTTTCCACTCCAAGTCTCGTATTGTTGATGGAGCAGGCGGCCGTAAACGCGATTAAGGATTTCCTGGACGCCGGTGAAACCACGGTCGGCACCAGGTTGGACATCCGTCACATCGCCTCAACTCCGCCTGGCCTGGTCGTAAGCGCTACAGCGAAAGTCTCGGGATTCGACGGCAGACGACTGACTTTTCAGGTTGAGGCGAGGGACACCTTCGAGGTAGTCGGCACCGGAACGCACGAACGTTTCGTGGTAAACTCCTCCCGTTTTATTTCTCGGGCCAACGAGAAATCCACAAGGAAAAACAGATGTAGCGTAGAAGAGTAATATCGCAGCCTATATATAGCGCGAACAAAGGTACGCTGGGCTGCGATTTCTCTTCAAAGGTGGCATCTTGTCCGTGAAATGTCCTTTCTGTGGGTACCTCGATTCGAGGGTTCTGGAGTCGCGCCCGACAGACGACGTTTCCGCCATCCGCAGAAGGCGCGAATGTCCACGGTGCGAACGGCGGTTTACCACTTATGAGAGGCTCGAAGAATCTCCTTTAGTGATCATTAAGAAAGATGGCCGTCGAGAAACGTTCTCGGCCCAGAAGATCCTGTCGGGAATGCTCAGAGCTTGCGAGAAGCGATCCATCCCCCTGGAAGTCCTCCAAACGGCAGTATCCGACATTGAGCGGTCGCTACGTGAATCCGGCAAGGGAGAAGTGGCGTCAACGCAGGTCGGAGAGCTTGTCATGGACAAACTGAGAGAGATAGACGAGGTGGCATATGTCAGGTTCGCCTCGGTTTACAGGGAATTTCGGGACCTCGATGGCTTTCTGACTGAAGTACAAAGTCTGTTACTGGAAAAGCGTGCGAAGTGAGCGGGAGGAATAGTCGTGGCTAAAGATATAGAAGGGCGCATGCCCGTAAGCCTCGGAGAAAACGCAGTTGCGGTTCTTCAAAAGCGATATCTGCGAAAAGATGAAGCCGGGAATGTAATCGAGGCTCCCGAGGACATGTTTTGGCGCGTCGCCAAGAACATAGCCTTGATGGACGCTTTGTATTGGTACAGCGCGGGGAACACCATGGCTACCGGAGCAGCAAAAGCAACCGGATCTGCCGAAGCAACCGTGGCGAGCGGTCCCGCCGGTGATGGAGAGGCTTTAGATTGGACGGGATGGGACTGGGCCGCTTTGAAGATGGCTTACGAAAGGCTGTCTCACGAGGGCGGCTTGACAGTCTCCTGGGGTGAGGTGGAGAGGGCTGTTTTCGCCAACTCGAACAAACTCCGGGATACCGCGGAGAATTTCTACAAGCTGATGGCGTCCGGCAAGTTCATGCCTAACTCTCCCGCGCTGATGAATGCCGGGCGGGAACTCCAACAACTTTCCGCGTGTTTCGTTTTGCCTGTGGAAGACACCATGATCAGTATATTCGATTCGCTAAAGCACGCTGCTCTGATTCACCAATCAGGTGGTGGGACAGGGTTCAGCTTCAGCAGGCTCCGTCCGAAAAGCGACGTTGTGCGTTCGACGGGCGGGGTGGCGTCAGGCCCCGTCTCCTTTATGAAAGTGTTCAACTCGGCTACTGAGGCTGTGAAGCAGGGCGGGGTGCGGCGAGGCGCCAATATGGGCATTTTGAGGGTGGATCACCCCGACATTCTCGAGTTCATTGCCTGCAAGACCGATAAGAAAGAACTCACCAACTTCAATATCTCGGTGGGTGTGACGGCCGACTTCATGAAGGCAGTGGAGAACGGCTCCGATTACGATTTGATCAACCCCAGAAACGGCCAGCCTCTGGGGAAGGCGAACGCCCGCGAAGTTTTCGAAAAGGTAGTTGACCAGGCTTGGAAAAATGGTGAGCCGGGCATCATCTTCCTGGACCGGCTGAACAAAGATAACCCCACGCCCGAACTGGGAGAAATTGAAAGCACAAACCCTTGCGGCGAGCAGCCACTTTTGCCGTACGAAGCTTGCTGCCTCGGTTCGATCAACTTAGGCCGGTTTAGCAAGTCGACCTGGGAACCGCCATCGCGCAAAAAAGGCGCCGGCGCGGTTGATCCGAAGCGGTTTCCGGAACGGTTCATAGACTGGGACGGCTTGGCGGAAACCGTCCGGGGCGGCGTACGGTTCTTGGATAACCTGATAGACGCCAACAAATACCCTCTGCCCCAGATTGACAAGATGGCAAGGGGCAACCGGAAGATCGGTTTGGGCATTATGGGATGGGCCGATATGTTGATGGATCTGCGTATCCCATACAATTCCCCGGCGGCGCTAAGCCTTGCGGCACGCGTCATGGAGTTCATCGAAAAGGAATCGGTTGCGGCATCTTCGGACCTGGCTTCCGGGCGCGGAGTCTTTCCCAACTGGGAGCAAAGTGTCTACGGCGTCAAGGGGTTTCCGGTCAGGAACGCCACGACGACCACCATCGCTCCTACCGGCACGATAAGCATCATTTGCGGGGCTTCGTCGGGGATCGAACCCATATTCAGCTTGGCGTTCACCAGGCACGTTCTCGACAGGGCGATGGTGGAGGCGAACCCCCGCTTTGAGCAGGTCCTCAAGACGATGAAACTTCACGATGACGTTCTGATGGAAAAGGTAGCCGCCTCCGGCTCACTGCACGGTCTCGATGATTTGCCGCAAGAACTGCGCGATGTGTTCGTTACTGCTCATGAGACTACCCCCGAATGGCACATCAAGATGCAGGCGGCATTCCAGACACATACCCATAACGCCGTATCCAAGACGGTCAATTTCCCGCACGAGGCGACTCGCGAAGATGTTAAGCAGGTCTTCGTCCTCGCGTACGAGCTCGGATGCAAGGGGGTCACTGTCTACAGGGACGGTAGCAGAGATGAGCAGGTGCTCACAGTTGGCGCCGCAGGTGCGACTTCGGATGCCTCGTTGGATGCGTTCGGACAGCCGGGCAGCGCAGGGGGGATCGATGAAGAGCACAAGACCAGGGTTAACGGAGTCTGGGGAAGGGTGCGCCCGATCGAACGTCCATCCAGACTCGACGGTTTTACCGCTATGAAGGAAACACCTGTGGGAAAACTCTTCCTTACTCTTAATACCTTGGATGGACACCCGGTGGAGTTGTTCGCCCAGATCGGCAAGGCCGGAAGCGATCTCTCCGCTTTCACGGAAGCGATAGCCAGACTCATCTCTATAGCCCTTCGCTCCGGCGTCGACCCGCAGGAAGTGACAGACCAGTTGCAAGGCATCGGCGGTTCGCGCGCCATAGGATTTGGCTCGAATCGGATCAGATCGGTCCCTGACGCCATCGGTCAGTTTCTGGACGAGTATTTGGAATTCGGATCCGGGGAGTACGAGGCGGAAAAACAGGACAAAGGTCCTATTCAGGATTCGCTTCCTCTGACGCCGGGGAAGAAATTCTCGCTATGCCCCGCTTGCGGCACTTGGAGCGTCATACACGTCGAAGGGTGTCTGAAATGTGTGGCGTGCGGATATAGCGAGTGTTAGCTCGGTAGTCGCCCGGCCACCGGCTGATCCGTTGGTAAATACGCGAATCGCTCCCTCCGTTTTCCTGAGCGAAACGAAGGATCGAACAAGGCCTGGATATGTCCAGTGTCCATCCTGAACCCCACGATGAGGAACGGGTCTGCCGTCGTTTCCAAAAACTTCCCTGGCACCTCATTTCGAACAAGTTGGATGATGATGAAGGAATTATCGGCTTGGCGTTGAACTATAATTCTCAAGCATAGCAGAAGGAGGTGAAACAATGCAAATAGTTGCCGGTAATGCGTTTTCTTTTTGGTACGAAGTGTTGTTCGTTGCGGCCATTCTCGTAATGATCCAGAGGGCGCGTCAGGCGCAGAAGATCCCCGAGATCTATAAGGTGGCCGGGTTGGACGCCATGGACGAGGCGATTGGGCGTTGCACAGAGATGGGGCGACCGATTCACTTTTCGCCGGGCATCGGTGACGTTCAGAACGCTCAGACTTTGGCGGCCATGTCGATCCTGAGCTACGTCGCGGGGCAGTGCGCCAAGTACGACACCGATCTCATCGACACTAACAGGAACGTTATCGTGTACAGCATGTCTGAGGCCGTCATTAAGCAGGCTTACACCGAGGCGGGGAAACCCGACGCGTTCAAGGTCGAGAACGTCAGGTGGATCTCCGACGACCAGTTCGCGTACGCCACAGGCGTTACGGGTATCATGTTCCGCGAGAAACCCGCGGCCAACCTGCTTCTGGGCGCGTTCTGGGCTGAATCCTTGGTATTCGCCGAGATCGGTGCCAACGCGGGCGCCATCCAGATCTCCGGGACGGCGAACACTCACCAGATCCCGTTCTTCGTGGCAGCTTGCGACTACTGCCTAATCGGTGAGGAGCTATACGCCGCAGGCGCTTACCTTAGCAGGGAACCCGTTCTGTTAGGGAGCCTCGTCGCCCAAGACTGGGGCAAGATGGGCGGAGCGATCCTCATCGTTCTCGGGACTCTCCTCGTAAGCGTGGGGAACTCATCACTGAAGGATCTATTGGCCAAATAGGCATTCGTAACGGGCAGATTCTAGGTTCACTCGAGAGGAGGTGTACCGGATGAAGAAGGAAGTACCGTTAGCTATAGGGTTTCTCGTATCACTTTTCTACGTCATCGCCAACTATTTTACCGGCGTGCCGCTTCTTGCGACTACGAAAAGTAGGCTAGACCAGTGGTACCTCACCGTATCCGCGGTGACGTTGGCCATCGGTATGGTCAACCTGACGCAGGTCCACAGCAGGCGAGTTGCCAACAAAAGAGAAGGATA
>CAZMEF010000091.1:0-5066 GCA_964565305.1 uncultured Eubacteriales bacterium
GGGCCGGCGACCCGGCCTGTGAGAGGAAATTGACCTCCGGACGGGCAAAGATCGGTGCGGATTTGGGCCGCTTTTGGGCCGGCTCAGGGCACAGTACTGTTGCCTAATGGCAACTACCGCCAAACGGTACTTACTTCTGTTCTAAGTGTCGCGGATTAGCACTTAGAAGAAAACTAAGTACTCCCGAATGGAACTTGGAGTTTTCTACCACCCCTTCGATCATCCACGCCTTGTTCCGGGGCTTTTCGCTACGGGGTTGTGCTTTGGTCACAATTCACTTCATCTTCATGAACGATGCCACAGACTCGCTACGTCTGGTAATTATGGAGTGAAGCGCAAGATGTCTTGCGGGGGCCAAAACCTGCCGGTTTGGGGGTCTGACAAACATGGGTTTTCGGATCGAAAACCATCCGATACTTGACTTCCCGATACGGGAAAAGGTGCGCTTTTACTGGCATGACCAGGAGATGTGGGGATATGCGGGCGAACCCATCGCGTCCGCTCTGCACGCCGCCGGTGTCATGGAGTTGCACCGTAGCCTCAAGTTGGACAGGCCGAGGGGCTTTTTCTGTGCCATCGGCAACTGCTCGTCGTGTCTTGTGGTTGTGGACGGAGTGCCCAACGTGAGGGCGTGCACGGAGAAGCTTCGGCCGGGGATACGAGTTCAGCGCCAGGACGGAACGGGTCCGCCGCCGAAAGGGGAGTCTCCCACGGGGTCGCGCTCCGGCGACTGTCAAGCGAACGATCGCTTCGGAACGGGCGACCACACTGAAACGGGCGACCACACTGAAACGGGCGACCACACTGAAACGGGCGACCACTCTGAAACGGGCGGCCACTTAGGAACGGCCGGTCACTTAGGAACGGCCGGCCACTCCGGAACGGTCGGTCACACACAAGTGGCCGTCATCGGCGCCGGCCCCGCCGGAATGTCGGCGGCCCTGGAGGCCGCCTCACACGGCGTGCGCGTGACGCTCATCGATCGCTCGGAAGAGCCCGGAGGGCAACTCGTCAAGCAAACCCACAAGTTCTTCGGTTGGCACACCGTGTCCGCAGGCACGCGAGGGTTTCTTATATCTGAAAAGCTTCGCGGCGAAATGTCCCAGGACCCGAACATAGCGTTCAAGTTTGGCACAGAGGTCCTCGGCTATTACAAAGACGGCAGCCTACTCCTTGAAGGCCCTTGCGGCGTAGAACGCTTACGCTGCGACCGCCTCATCGTTGCAACGGGCGCTGCCGAAAGGGCGCTGGCGTTTCCCGGAAGCGACCTTCCTGGCGTTTACGGTGCCGGAGCTGTGCAGACGTTGATGAACGTGCACGGCGTCAGGCCCGGCCGCTCGGTGCTAATGGTGGGATCAGGCAACATAGGGCTCATCGTCAGTTACCAGTTGGCCCAGGCGGGCGTCCGGGTCAAGGCCATTGTCGAGGCGCTTCCTGTAATCGGAGGCTATGCGGTTCACGCGTCGAAGGTCCGGCGGCTAGGAATTCCGATCCTCACGGGACATGGAATCAAGAGCGCTTACGGCTCGGGCCGTGTGGAAGGCACCACGGTTTGGCGCCTTGACGATAGGTGGAACGGGATCCCGGGGAGCGAGATTGAGATGGACGCCGATGTGGTCTGCCTTGCAACGGGTTTGACCCCGCTCTCTGAACTGCTGTATCAGGCGGGAGCGCAGATGACGTACGTTTCGGAGCTTGGCGGCTTCGTGGCCCTTCACGGAGAGGACCTCGAGACCACCGCCAAGGGAGTTTTCGTCGCGGGAGACGCGGCGGGGATCGAAGAGGCGTCGACGGCGATGGCAGGCGGTCGTCTAGCGGGACTATCGGCGGCGGAAAGTTTGCTTCGATCTGGCGATGCGCAGGATAGGGGCCTTGATGCAAGGCGGGAGATCATTAAGCGGGAGCTTCAGGCGCTGCGGTCCGGCCCAGCCAGCGAAAAGATCGTCAAGGGGCTTGAGCAAGTTCATTCAGAGATGAAGCGCCTCCAGGGGGTGGTCCGATAGTGGCTGATAGTCTGAGTTCTTCCGGCGTGCCTTCCGAATCCCAAATCCGGTCGGTTACTCCGCCGGAGGAGCGGCGTCGTAGGGGCCCGTGCGTCATGGTCGAGTGTTTCCAGCGCATCCCGTGCGATCCATGCGCCTATAGCTGCAGGTTCGGGGCTTTCAAGGAGTTCGAGGATATCAACGATCTGCCCGTGGTGGACTGGGAGAAGTGCACCGGCTGCGGGCTTTGCGTCGCCGCGTGTCCCGGCCTCGCCATATTTATCGTGGACGAGAGCGTTGGCGATGCGGAGGATGGCCCTGTCTGCAGGGTAGCGATGCCCTATGAGTTCAGCCCTCTTCCGAAAGTCGGAGAAGAAACCATCCTTCTGGACAGGGAGGGCGCCGCGGTGGGCAGGGGCGTGATCCACAGGGTAATTCCGGCCAGGGCCGGAGGAACCCCGGTCGTGTGGGTGACGGCTCCCAAGGATCTGTCCCTGATCGCCCGCAACATTCGAATGCCTGATTTACGCGGCCCAAACGAGGCGCGGAGAGGAGATACGCCGGATGGACGATGACATCATCATCTGCCGTTGTGAAGATGTGACCTTGGCAGATATCAAGAAGGCGATCTCCGAGGGGGCGACCACTTTCGATGAGATCCGCCGCATAACCCGGGCCGGAATGGGCCCTTGTCAGGGTCGGACGTGTCGTTTGCTGATAGCGCGCGAACTTGCGAGCGCGCAGCGGAAAAACATCGCGGAGGTCGTTCCTTCGGCGTTCCGCCCGCCGACGAAAGCCGTGAAGTTGGGCGATTTGGCCAAGGGCGGTGAGGACCGTGCGTAAGACGGCCGATGTCGTGGTCATTGGTGGGGGCGTAGTGGGGTCCTCCATCGCGTACTCGTTGCTTAGGTCCGGTGTCAAGGACGTAGTCCTCTGTGAAAAGGCCACTTTCGCTGACGGTTCGACGGGACGCTGTGGAGCGGGGGTCCGGGAGCAGTGGGGCTCTGTGGGCAACTGCCTTCTGGCGAAGGCGTCCATAGACATTTTCGAGCACCTGGAGGAGGAACTGGAATACGATCACTCGCTTGAGTTCAAGCAAGAGGGCTACCTTCTGCTTGCCCACGCCGGGACGGAGTGGGCGCAGTTCCAGAAGAACGTGGAGTTGCAGAACTCGTTGGGTATCAGCTCGAGACTTCTGAATCCTCGAGAGGCGCGTGAAGTTGTGCCCATCCTGAACACAGACGGTATGCTCGGAGCGACTTTCAATCCCCGAGACGGTCACATCAATCCTTTCCATACCACAAGGGCCTATCTCATGGCGGCCGGGCGTCTCGGAGGGGACATCAACTTCTTCACGGAAGTGACCGGAATCAAGACCACTGCCGGCGTGCCGTCGGGCGACTGCAAGGTGACCTCTGTCATAACCGATAAAGGCGAGATTTCGGCCCCCGTCGTTGTTAACGCCGCAGGCCCGTGGGCCGCTCCGATCGGGAAGATGGTGGGTCTAGACCTGCCCGTCTACACTCAGCGGCACCAGATCCTGGTCACCGAGCCCGTAGGTAAACTGCTTGGGCCCATGGTCATGTCCTTTTCCAAGGGCATCTACTGTCAACAGACTCCTCACGGTTCATTCGTCATGGGCATAGGCGACCCGGCAGAACCCAAAGGTTACGATACGGGGCATTCGTGGGAGTTCTTGCACGAGATGGCGCGGATCATATGTTCACTTTTGCCGCCGCTCGCCGGGGTTAGGGTCGTCCGCCAATGGTCGGGCCTTTACACCGTAAGCCCCGACGCTCATCCGATTCTAGGCGCCGTTGAAGGCGTTGATGGGTACTACCAGGCGGTCGGATTCAGCGGTCACGGTTTCATGCTCGCCCCTATCGTGGGCCGGCTTATAGCACAGCTCATAAAAAGAGAAACGCCTTCGCTTGACATAGCAGGGCTTACTTTGGGGAGATTCGCCAGAGGCGATCTACGCGTAGAGCCATCTGTAGTCTAGGAGGAGCCAGGGCGGGAAATGCTAAGCGCGTCTTGTGGGGGCGCGCCGGACTTTGTGGCCTGGCGAATGTAAATATGGTATAGTCTTCGAAAGTCGTTGACGGGGACGTGTCTTGACGGGATCCGCAAAAAGAGAGTCGCCGGCCGGTGCGAGGCGACGCGGGAGCGCCAGGTACAGCCCCCCTGAGATTCCGGGCGGAAATGCCCGGGCGGAACGCTCCGTTACAGGCGGTATGAGGCGTCAGAGCGGCGTGCTTGTTAGCGCCAAGACTCTGTGCGAATCAAGGTGGCACCACGAGAGCAGGTCATTCTCGTCCTTTGAGATGGCCTGCTCCTTATTTTCAGAGCGGGGGGTCTTAGCCGTGTTTGACGTAGACATCCTGAAGAAGGACCGTGCTCTTGTCGAGGAGACGCTAAGGAAGCGAGGCGTGGAGGCGCCTCTCGACCAGATCCTGTCTCTCGATTCCAGGCGGCTTGACTTGGTCAGGAAGATCAACTCCATGCGCGAGGAAAGAAACCGGATTTCCGCGGAAGTGAAATCGTGTAGAGACCAGTCCGAAAGAGAACGCCTGATAGAGGCGAACCGCGCTCTCCGGGCCGGCGTTTCCTCGGCGGAAAGCAGCCTTCTGGATGTGGAATCCGAACTGCGATCCCTAATCCTGTGGATGCCTAACCTGATCGCGCCGGAGGTTCCTTGCGGTCCGGATGAGTCTGGAAACGTTGTGGTGCGGACTTGGGGCGAGCCGAAGGAGTTTGACTTTCCCGTCAAGGATCACGTTGAGCTGGGAGAGAAACTTGGCATGCTCAGCATGTCCATGGGGGCGAAAACGTGGGGGAGCCGCACCTACTTTCTCCTGAACGACGCCGTGTTCTTGGAATTCGCGCTCGTGCGGTACTGCTTCGAGATTCTGACTTCCGTAGGCTTCAAGCCCGTCATTCCCCCTGTCATGGCCAGATCGGAGGTACTAGAGGGGACCCGCCACTATCCGTTCTTCAAGGACCAGATCTACCGGATCGAAGGGGAGGATCTGGGGCTGGTCGGGACATCTGAGATCCCGCTCGCGGCCATGCACGCAGGCGATC